>CAZESO010000229.1:0-4176 GCA_964515325.1 uncultured Roseburia sp.
CTTTATGTTGGTGTTGGTGCGTCAAGAGTAAGAGATTTGTTTAAGATGGCGCAGGAAAATGCACCTTGTATTATATTTATTGATGAAATTGATGCCATTGGTAAGAGTAGAGATTCTAAATACGGTGGCGGAAATGATGAAAGAGAGCAGACTCTTAATCAGTTGCTTTCAGAGATGGATGGTTTTGATACATCGAAGGGTGTATTCATTCTTGCAGCAACCAACAGACCGGAAGTTCTTGATAAAGCACTTTTAAGACCGGGTCGTCTTGATAGAAGAATTATTGTAGACAAGCCGGATTTAAAGGGAAGAGTTGAGATTTTAAAGGTACATTCTAAGAATGTTGCATTAGATGAAACTGTTGATTTGGAAGAAATTGGACTTGCAACAAGTGGTGCGGTAGGTTCAGATCTTGCCAATATGATAAATGAAGCGGCAATCCTTGCAGTTAAGTCGGGAAGAAATGCTATTTCACAGGCGGATTTATTTGAGTCGGTAGAAGTGGTTATAGCAGGTAAGGAAAAGAAAGACAGAATATTAAGTGAAAAAGAAAAGAGAACAGTTGCATATCATGAGGTTGGTCATGCACTGGTCACAGCACTTGAAAAGGATGCAGAGCCTGTTCAGAAGATTACAATCGTTCCAAGAACAATGGGTTCTTTAGGTTATGTAATGCAGGTGCCGGAAGAAGAAAAGTATCTTATGACAAAGGATGAGATGATTGCCAGAATTACAACTCTTTTAGGTGGTAGAGCTGCAGAAGAGATAACATTTGATACAGTGACAACAGGTGCTTCGAATGATATTGAAAAAGCAACTGATCTTGCAAGAGCAATGATTACACAGTACGGTATGTCAGAAAAATTTGGTCTTATGAGCCTTGAAACAGTCCAAGACAGATATTTAAATGGAAATACAGTTCTTAATTGTTCAGAGGCTACAGCGGCAGAGATTGATGAGGAGGTTAAAGAACTCCTTAGCACCTGCTTCGAAAAGGCTAAGAAACTTCTTATTGAAAACAGAGAAGCTCTTGATAAGATTGCAGAGTACTTGTTTGAGAAAGAAACAATTACCGGTAAGAAATTTATGGAAATATTTAACCAGGTTAGAGGAATTGAAACTAATGTTTGTGATTGAAGAAGAGTTGAAGAAACTTCCTAATTCACCGGGCGTATATTTGATGCATGATGCTCATGATGAGATAATATATGTTGGTAAAGCTAAAGTGCTTAAAAACAGAGTTAGACAATATTTTCAAAGTAGCAGAAATAAGTCTTCCAAGATTATCAAAATGGTAGAAAACATTAGCTATTTTGAATATATTGTCACAGATTCCGAATTGGAGGCACTTATACTTGAATGCAATTTAATAAAGAAGCATAGTCCCAAATATAATACTATGCTTAAAGACGATAAAGGGTACCCTTACATTAAAGTAACAGTTAGTGAGGCGTACCCTAGAGTCGTTTTTGCGAGGGAAATGAAGAAGGACAAGAATAAATATTTTGGTCCTTATAAAAGTGCGTCGTCGGTAAAAGATACAATTGAATTGCTTAGAAAAATTTACAAGATTAGAACGTGCACCAAAAATTTGCCTAAAGATATCGGCAAAGACAGACCTTGCCTTAATTATCACATCAAGCAATGCAAGGCTCCTTGTATGGGGTATGTTTCGGAAGAGGAATATAGGAAAAGTATTGATGGTGTATTAAATTTTTTAAATGGAAAATATACTGATGTTATAAAAATGCTTGAAGAGAAAATGTATAAGGCTTCGGAGGAAATGCAATTTGAAGAAGCGGCTAATTATAGAGATTTGATGTATAGTGTTAAAGAAATTGCTGAGAAACAGAAGATAACAAGTGATGATTTTGAAGACAGGGATATTATAGCGTATGCAGCAGAAGGTAATGATGCGGTGGTTCAGGTCTTTTTTGTGCGTAATGGTAAGCTTATGGGCAGAGAACATTTTTATTTAAAACTGTCACCTCACGACACGGGAAATGATATTCTTTCCAGCTTTATTAAACAATATTATTCTGGAACTCCAAATCTTCCAAAAGAGTTGTTTTTATCAGAAGAGATAGAAGATGCAACACTTTTTGAAGAATGGCTTACTGCAAAAAGAGGCAGTAGGGTAAAAATTCTTATTCCTAAGAAGGGGCAGAAGGAAAAGCTTGTGGAGTTGGCAGAGAAGAATGCTCATTTGGTATTGGAGCAGGATAAAGAAAAAGTGAAACGTCAGGCTGAAAGAACAATAGAAGCTGCAAAGCAGTTATTTGAGCTTCTTGGAATTGACAGCAAAAATGACTATAGAATAGAAGCGTTTGATATTTCAAATACTGCCGGATATAATTCAGTTGGCTCAATGACTGTTCATGAAAATGGTAAGCCAAAGAAAAATGATTACAGAAAATTCAAGATTAAAACTATTTTAGGACCGGATGATTATGGCAGTATGAAAGAGGTTCTGACAAGAAGGTTGGAACATGGTCTTAAAGAAAAAAATGAAGACAATGATTTCGGAAGTTTTAATAGATTTCCTGACCTGATAATGATGGATGGTGGTAAAGGCCAAGTCAATATAGCACTTGAAGTTAATGAAAGCTTAGGTTTAAATATTCCAATATGCGGTATGGTTAAAGATGATAATCATAGAACAAGAGGCTTGTATTTTAATAATCAGGAGTTGCCTATAGATACACATTCAGAGATGTTTAAGCTTATAACAAGAATACAGGATGAAACTCACAGATTTGCAATCGAATACCATAGAAGTCTTCGTGGTAAACAGCAAATTAAATCGATTCTTGATGACATTAATGGAATTGGACCTAAGAGAAGAAATGCGTTGATGCGTCATTTTAAATCTATCGAGAAGATTCGTGAGGCTAGTGTGGAGGAGCTTACTGAGGTGCCAGCTATGAATGAAGAGGCTGCGCGTAGTGTGTATGAATTTTTCCATAAGTGAATATATGAGTGACACAGATATCCATTGAAGTTGTGTAATTATGATTTTTATGGTATTCACTTAATCGTTACGAGTGCTACGGTCATAAGTTTTTCTAAATGTTTTGATATGGTTTTTATAAGTCTTACGCAACCGGCTTATATTCGCCATCCATGGCTCAGATAAGCCTTTTTCTAACATCCTGTTAGAAAATTGCTGATATAGCACAAAACATCAAGAAAAAACTAATAACCTTCGCAAATCGTAACTCATAAGTAAACACCATAAAAATCACAAATTCATACTTTGAAGGATAGCTGTGCCACAATATACACTATGGTAAAAGCACACAACGATAAGCGTTAGTGAAAAAACACATACATTTTCTATAACTTCTAGTTGGAAAAAAGATTCATTTAGATTATAATATGTATAGTTATGTGCAAATGTTCTGCGAGCCATGTTTGGTAGTGTGTCCATATTGCACATCAATTATGTGAATTATATACGAGTTGTGAAGGTGTAAGATGATCGTAGGCGGTGTCACAAGGCGTAAATTATGCAAATAAAGGAGAGAACAATATGGCAACAAGTTTTAAGTTATCTAAGTTAATCAATAATTATGATTTAAAGAATTATACTCCTGATGTTGATATATCGGCAATCAAGGTTACAGTTCCGGATGTTAATAGACCATCTTTGGAGCTGACAGGTTATTTTGAACATTTTGATTCAAATAGAATTCAGATAATTGGTTATGTGGAACAGTCATATATTGACCATATGAGCGATGATGAGAAAAAGAAGAGAGCCGAGGAATTGATGTCAAAAAAGGTTCCTTGTGTAATATTTAGTAGAAATATGGAGCCTTGTAAGGAGTTTGTTGAAGCTGGTATTAAGTATGGGGTGCCTGTCTTGGGGGCAGAAAAAGCAACTTCCGCATTTATGGCTGAAGTTATCAGATGGATGAATGTACAGCTTGCGCCATGCATTTCAATTCATGGTGTTTTGGTTGATGTTTATGGCGAAGGTGTATTGATTGTCGGTGAAAGTGGTATTGGTAAGAGTGAAGCGGCACTTGAACTTATAAAGAGAGGACACAGACTTGTAACGGATGATGTTGTTGAGATTAGAAAGGTAAGTGATGAAACGCTTATTGGTACAGCACCGGAGATTACAAGACATTTCATTGAACTAAGAGGTATTGGTGTTATTGATGTTAAGAC
>CAZESO010000230.1:0-4163 GCA_964515325.1 uncultured Roseburia sp.
CAAGAAAGAAGCAGGTTGAGGAGTTGAAGAAGACTTCTATACCCGAGCCTTTTGAGAAGGTGAGAAGAGAACAGCAGATAGTTAAAGAACAATCAGCAGATACAAAACAACCTGAAATAAAGCAACAGCCGATTATGAAATCTCAGCCTGTTATAAAAAATGATCCTGTTGTTAAGGAAATGTCTAAGCCTGAAATAGAAAAAGAACCTCAGGTTAAGAAAAAAATAGAAATTGAAGATAAAGTTCAAACAAAAGTTGAAGAAAATATTGTCAATGAAGAATCAAACTATACCGCTATACCTGATACGAACAAAGAAACAGAGAATATTCAACCGACAGAAGATATTGAAGTGGAAAAGGTTGAACAGGTTGAGCAAGAAAAAATTGAACAACCAGAAGAATCCTACACAGGTGAACAGCTGACCCTCTTCGAAGACAAATTCTTAGCAAAAGAAAACAAAGACAGAATCGATATTGTAGGGCAGATATTTGATACATACTGGATTGTTCAGTTTAATGATAATATGTTCATTATCGACCAGCACGCAGCTCACGAAAAGGTATTGTATGAAAAGACTTTGAAGAGAATGCAGGATGGTGAAGGTTTTACGCAGATGATTGCGCCGCCTATTATATTATCACTATCTCAGAGAGAAGCAGATATGGTTGAGCAGCATATGGAATTGTTTGCAAAAATGGGCTATGAGATAGAGCATTTTGGCGACAAGGACTATGCAGTTAGAGGCATTCCGGGACATTTATTCTCCATATCAAAGTCAGAGCTTCTAATGGAGATAATTGATGGTATTGCTGATGACAATGCCCACGGATTTACAAGTACTATGATTGATGAAAAGATTGCTTCAATGTCTTGTAAGGCTGCAGTTAAGGGAAATAATAGATTGTCTATGGCTGAGGCAAAGGAACTTATTACAGAACTTATGACCCTTGATAATCCATATAATTGTCCTCATGGACGACCGACAATTATATCAATGAGTAAATACGAGCTTGAAAAGAAATTTAAGAGAATAGTGTAAAAAATCAGGCTGATGCGCTGATTTTTTACACGGCAGTTTGTGACAGTGTGTCACAAACATGCCTTAATAAGATAAATGATATATTAGGAAAGGTAAGAAATCGTGGAAAATATTAAGAAAAAACCACTTATAGTTATAACCGGTCCTACGGCGGTTGGAAAGACAGACTTGTCCATAAGATTGGCTAAGGACATAAATGGTGAGATTATAAGTGCTGATTCCATTCAGATATACAAATATATGGATATCGGTTCGGCTAAGGTTATGCCAGAAGAAATGAATGGCGTGATACATCATTTGATTGACGAGCTATATCCTGATGAAGAATTTAATGTTTTTAATTTCAAAAAAATGGCAAATGAAGCTATGAAAGGAATATATGCAAGAGGAGCAGTGCCGGTAATTGCAGGCGGTACGGGCTTTTATATTCAATCTGTATTATATGACATCAATTTTGATGAGGAACAGGGAGATAAGGAATATAGACATTATCTTGAAAAGCTTGCAGTAGAAAAAGGCAATGAGCATATTTTTAATATGCTTAGAGAAGTTGATGAAGAATCGACCAAAATAATTCATATGAATAATACGAAGCGAGTAATAAGAGCTTTAGAATATTATAACGAGACAGGAAAGAAATTCAGTCAGAACAATGAGGAACAGAGACAAAATGAATCTCCATATGAGTTCAAATATTTTGTTCTTAATATGGAGCGGGAAAAGTTATATGAGCGAATTAATATGCGCGTTGATACGATGATTGAAAATGGTCTTGTAAAAGAGGTTGAAAATCTTCTAAAGATGGGCTATCATAAGGAATTGAATTCAATGCAGGGTATTGGATACAAAGAGATTGTTAGTTACTTAGAGGGCGAAATGTCTTTAGATGAAGCGATTGAAACCTTGAAACTAAATACCAGACATTTTGCAAAGCGTCAGCTCACATGGTTTAGAAGAGAAAAAACTGTTACATGGGTTGATTATGAGAAGTTTAACAATGACAAAGAAAAAATTTATGAATTTATACTAGAGGAGACAAGAAGATGTTTGTAAACAGTATTTATAAGGAACTTGGAATAGGCAGTGAGGTATATCAGTTTTCTAAAGATATTTTAGAATCATTGAAAGAACGATTTGATAAGATTGATAAAGTTGCTGAATATAACCAAATGAAGGTGATTAAAGCAATGCAGGATAATCGCGTAAGCGATATGCATTTCGAAAGTTCATCAGGTTATGGTTATAACGATATGGGAAGGGACACATTGGAACAGGTTTATGCAGCTGTGTTTAGAACAGAGGATGCCCTTGTAAGACCACAGATTACTTGTGGAACACATGCATTAGCAGTAGCTTTGGCAGGTAATTTAAGACCGGGAGACGAATTATTATCAATATCAGGAAAGCCTTATGATACATTAGAAGAAGTTATTGGCATTAGAGAATCTAAGGGTTCGTTAGCAGAATATGGAATTACATATAGTCAGGTTGATTTAATTGACGGAAAAGCTTTTGATTTTGAAGGAATTAAAAATGCAATAAATGAAAAAACTAAAATGGTTGCAATTCAAAGATCAAAGGGATATCAGACAAGAAAAACACTTTCTGTTAGCGAGATTGGTGAAGCAATAGAATATGTTAAATCAATTAAGAAGGATATAATAGTTATGGTTGATAACTGTTATGGAGAGTTTGTTGAAACAATAGAGCCATCTGATTTAGGAGCTGATATGATAGTTGGTTCGCTTATCAAGAATCCGGGTGGCGGACTTGCTCCAATAGGCGGCTATATTGCAGGAACAAAAGAATGTGTTGAAAATGCAGCATACAGACTTACAACTCCGGGACTTGGAAAAGAAGTTGGTGCAACTCTTGGCATTAACAGACAGTTATATCAAGGCTTCTTTATGGCTCCGACAGTCACAGCAAGTGCGTTAAAGGCGGCTATATTTGCGGCAAATATATATGAGAAGCTTGGATATAAGGTTGTTCCTAACAGCACAGAAATGAGACATGATATTATACAGGCTGTAGAATTAGGAAGTGCTGAAGGTGTTATTGCGTTTTGTAAGGGAATTCAGAGTGCTGCTCCGGTTGATAGTCATGTGGAACCGGAACCATGGGCTATGCCGGGCTATGATTCGGATGTAATTATGGCGGCAGGTGCGTTTGTTCAAGGATCTTCAATTGAATTAAGCGCCGATGCGCCGATAAAACCACCATATGCAGTGTATTTTCAAGGTGGTTTGACATGGTATCACGGAAAGCTTGGTATCATGAAATCATTACAAAAACTTATTGACGAGGGAATAATTGATAAAAGTCAATTGGAAAATTAACCTTTTGTTAACAAATTTTTTATATACTTTATGAGAAACATATGCTAAAATGGTTTAGAATGACCTACTATGTCTGGAGAGACGTTAAGGAGGTACAATTGAATAATACGCAAATCAAATTTCTTCCAAAGGAAGAAAGACCATATGAAAAATGTATTACTTATGGTGCAGGTTATTTAACAGATTCTGAGCTGTTGGCTGTTATATTAAGAAACGGTTCTAAAGGTGAGAATTCTGTTGAGTTGGCAAGAAAAGTTTTGGAACTATCAAAAAATGACGGTTTGCTTGGCATATGTAAGATGCCTATGCAGGAGCTGATGAGCATAAAAGGCATAGGTAAGGTAAAAGCATTACAATTAAAATGTATTGCTGAATTATCAAGAAGAATTTCAAAAACAAATGCTAAAAATGAGCTTGTATTTAATTCGCCCAAGGCCATAGTGGATTACTATATGGAAGATTTACGGCACAAGGAAGTTGAAGAGTTTATAATGCTTGCTTTAAATAATAAATCAGTATTATTGGATGAATTTATTATTTCGAAAGGAACAGTAAACGCTTCATTTGCATCGCCTAGGGAGATTTTTATACAAGCTTTACGTGTTAAAGCAGTAAATATAATTATAATGCACAATCACCCAAGCGGAGATCCGACACCAAGCAAGAATGATATTGTTACAACTAATAATATAAAAACTGCAGGTGAAATGATAGGAATTAAACTAATTGATCATATTATTATAGGAGATAATGATTATATCAGTTTTAAAGAAAAAGGATTATT
>CAZESO010000231.1:0-4145 GCA_964515325.1 uncultured Roseburia sp.
AAGTAGGTGTTTCACAGAAAACAATAAGATTATATGACGAGAAAGGGCTTTTGAAACCATCAGAGTATTCAGAGGGAAATTACAGACTATATGATAAGGAAGCATTGTTGATTCTTGAAAATATTATTGCACTTAAGCAGATAGGTTTTTCGTTGGAGGAAATAAGAGATAATCTTATAAATGACAAAGAATTGGATATCGTTGATTCTCTTAACGCCCAATTGAAAATTATGGAGAAGAAGAAGCTTGAGATAGAGCGTGTTATTGAATGTATCAAAGGAATGCTTGCAAGAACTGAAGGACAGCCGGATTGGAATACTGTGGCTGAAATTGCCAAGATGATTCAAAAGGATCAGGGCGCGGATGAAAGACATTTCTATGCGCTGAAATATACAGCTGAGGATAAGGATTGGTATGAGAGATTATTTGAGTATCTTGATATTAATGAGGGTAGTAATGTTCTTGACCTCGGCTGTGGATTTGCGAAGCTTTGGAGAAATAATTGGGACAGAATACCGGAAGGTGTTAAAATTGATGCGGTTGATGTAAAGGGAAGCTGGGCTGATAATTTTGCAGAATTCATTCCTGAAAATGCAGACAGGCTTGCAACTGGTACAAATGTAAATATGCTTTGGGGTAATGTTGAAGAAAATGAAGTGTGGGACAACGCAGGCTCTTATAAGTACATTATTGGTCATTACTTGTTGGATTTTATAGAAGACAAGGAAAAGCTTTTTGAAAATATTGTAAAACATTTGGATGAGAATGGAATGTTTTCATGTAACTTTGCTGAGGTGAAAAAGGAACATTTCTATTGGGTGGAAATGCTTGGAAAAGCAGGTGCTGATACAAAGTTTATTAAGGATATTATTGCTAAAAAACAGGCGAAGAGTGAAGAATTTAAAGAATTGCTTGGTAAGTATTTTGGTCAGATTCAAAGTGTTAAATTTTCTAATAGTATGAGATTTGACAATGTGGATGAAGCCTTTGAGAAGTTGTGTAAATGCTATCCGAATAGCCAGAAACTAATCGAGGAAAGTACGACTAAAATTATGGATATGCTTGCAAAGGAGCTTGAAGAAAAAGGTGTCATAGTTGTGGAGAATGATTCAGAGTTTTTTGCTTGTAGGAAGTGATGCTTTGGAATGGAGGAAAAGTATGGTATTAGAAGAATTCGATTATGATAAGGATGCCATTATCAATCCATCTGATATAGTAAAAGATGAGATAGCAAAAGGAGTTACTGTACCTAAGGTTGCAGTTGCGTGCTTTGGACGTACATCTTTTCCGTTGATGGTCGAAAATTTTGATGGTAAAGAGATTTTTTCTACAAAAAATGCAAACGCCGAGTGGCTGGTATACATGGCGACATATAAAGGTGTAGATATAGCGCTATTTATGATGGATATGGGCGCAGCTGGGGCAGCGGGTATGATTGAGGAACTGTATGCTCTTGGCGTTGAAACGATAGTTGTATTTGGTTCCTGTGGAGTGCTTGATAAAAGCATTCCGGAATGTTCTATTATTATTCCAAATGTAGCAGTAAGAGATGAAGGACTTAGCTATCATTATTTGCCGGCTTCAGATGAAATGGAGGTAAATACAGAGTATATTGATACATTTAAGGCGATTTTAGATGAAGTAAAATATCCATATATTGTAGGTAAAACATGGACTACAGATGCCTTTTATAGAGAAACTAGAGCGAAGGTTGCTAAGAGAGTTGAAGCTGGCTGCCTTTGCGTTGAAATGGAATGCTCTGCTATGGCGGCGGTTGCAAAATTTCGTGAAAAGGGAATATTTCAGTTCTTGTACACTGCGGATTGTCTTGATGGAGAAAAGTGGGACAAGCGTTGCTTAGATGAGAATTCTAAAATTGATGAAAAGAATCTTTTTACATATCTTGCAATGGAGATGGCTGTAAGAGTGAGTAAAAATATATAATTAAGCAAGAACATAAGTAAGATAATAAGCAAGATGTTTTGAGTGAACCATTTTCTCTATGTATGATGAGTTAAGCCCAGGAGAAAATATTAGCCCCAATTAAGGCAAAAACATCCCGGATTTTCCCCATACAGATTCGATTGCTCTATAGATACCGAAAATTAGAAAAATGAGTATCTTGGAGTTGAAAGAATATGTATGGGGAAAATAATGCTCTTTTTTAGGAAGAAAACACTTGTTTTTTTCTCTGGGGTGAAGTTGAAAGCGTATAGGGAAAATGAACTGGGTTTATATAGAGATTGAATTGAATTTGACATAGGGAAAATGAAATAAGTTAGTATTTAGCAGAATATGATATTGAGAAGTTCTCCTGATTTTGATAAAATGTATATATGTTTTGCGTAGTAAAATTAAATAGGGCAAAAGGTATAGAATAAAAAAGTTCTTAAGGAGGATTTTATGTCAGATAAATTAACCCCAACATTAGATTGGTTATGTAATCCGGAGGTTTTTGCAGTTAACAGATTAAAGGCTCATTCGGATCATAAATATACAGTAGGAGGAAGTGAATTAAAGCAGTGTCTTAATGGGCAGTGGAAGATTACTTATGCAGAGTGTCCTTATACAAGAGAGAAGGATTTCTATAAGACAGATTATGATATTAGTAAGTTGGCGGATATTAAGGTTCCAGGACATATTCAGTTGCAGGGATATGGCATACCACAGTATGTAAATGTTATGTATCCTTGGGATGGTATTTTTGATGTGAAGGCACCAAATGTACCAATGGATGTGAATCCTGTGGGTGGCTATGTAAAGGATGTTGTTATTGATGAGAAGCTTAAGGGCAAGAGATTATATATTTCTTTCCAAGGAGTTGAGTGCGCATTTTATCTTTATGTAAATGATGAGTTTGTAGGCTTCAGTGAGGACAGCTTCACACCATCAGAGTTTGAGATTACAGATTATGTGGTAGAGGGTGTTAATAGAATAGGTGTGGAAGTGTACCAGAGAAGCTCGGCTTCTTGGCTTGAAGACCAGGACTTCTGGAGATATTCAGGTATTTTTAGAGATGTGTATTTGTATGCAACTCCTGACCTTCATATAGGCGATTTGTTTGTACATACAGACCTTGACGAGAATTATACAGACGCAGTGCTTAGTATGGATGCAGAGGTAATGACACCTTATTCAAAGGTTCTTGATGAGGAGGTATTTGACGAGAAAGCTAAGGAGAAGATTTGTAATGATGTTGCTGAACTTGTAGGCAGTGCATATGCAGATTTAACATTGAAAGATGATAAAAACAACATAATATTAGAAGATAAAAATGTTCCATTGTGTGAGCTTTTTGATAAGAAGTATGATGTGAAAGCACCAAAGCTTTGGAGTGCAGAGGAGCCAAATCTTTATGATATGATTATTGCTGTTTATGATGAAAATGGTAATGAAATCGAGACAATATACCAACCTGTAGGTTTTAGAAAGTTTGAAATGAAGGATAAGCTTATGCTTATCAATGGCAAGAGAATAGAGTTCTTTGGTGTGGACAGACATGAATTTAACTGTCGTACAGGTAGATGTCTTACTTTTGAAGATATGCTTTGGGATATCAAATTTTTGAAGCAGCACAATATAAATGCAGTTAGAACAAGCCATTATCCAAATGATTCAAGATGGTATCAGCTCTGTGATAAATATGGTATTTATTTGATTGATGAAGCTAATCTTGAGACACATGGAACATGGGCTAGAAGAAATGGTTCGATTGAAACTGCTGTGCCGGGAGATAAGCCTGAATGGTGCAATGCTGTCCTTGACAGAGCAAATTCAATGGTTCAAAGAGACAAGAATCACCCAAGTGTACTTATTTGGTCTTGTGGTAACGAAAGCTATGGTGGTGTAAATATCAAGCTTATGAGTGAGCTCATGAAGAAGCTTGATTCTAGCAGACTTGTACATTATGAAGGAATATGGTTTGATAGAAGATTCCCTGAGACATCTGATATGGAGAGCCGTATGTATTGCAAGGTTTGGGATATTGAAAAGTATCTTGACAACAATCCTGACAAGCCATTTATCAATTGTGAATATGAGCATTCTATGGGGAATTCAACAGGTAATATCTATGATTATGTTAAATTACTTGATAAGTATGAAATGTATCAGGGTGGATTTATCTGGGACTATATTGACCAGCT
>CAZESO010000232.1:0-4134 GCA_964515325.1 uncultured Roseburia sp.
ATGATATGTTGATAAATCAGGCAAACGAAGCAACACAATTTCGAAAATTTTACGGAACAGGCAGTATAGGTGGAATAAATCTTCCTGATTTTAATGATAAATATGTATTTACCAGAAATGTAACAGGGACAAGCGATTCTGAATATGAAAAACGAATACGGCAGCAGGCATATGAGGATTATGCAAATGGTAAATTTCAGAATGAATCAGCAGGTTTCAATAAACTTATGAAAAGTTATGTTTCTGAGGTTTCACCGGATAGAAAAGGAATAATAACAGAAGGGCTTACAGCAGTTGCTAAGAATAGTAAAGATGGTCGTAAGCCTATTAATTTTGTGGCTACTGTACTTATGGGAAAGGTTGTATACCAAAATTCAATTGAAGGAAATAATGAGTATATCGAATTTTATGATGAAAATGGTGAACTGGTAGCCAAATATTCTAATAACGGATGGACGATATTGAACACGGAGGCTGAAACTGCTAGACAGATTGAGATGTGCACCATATATAACGAGGCTTGGGGAGAAGCTAAGCGTGCAGCTGGAAATGACATACAGTTAAGCGAACTGCCAGATTATTTGCAGTATAAGCCTGTAGTGGATGTGAGAGTATAGTGAGGGAGGAAAATGATTCGTTTGCAGAAAAAATGATGTTTCAAAACATATAAAATTCGGAGTTTATATGAGAAAATAAATAGTGTTTCATAAAGTTAAATATGTTATAATTCTACAAAATGAATTTAGGAGATAAGTAAAATAATGTAGAGAGGCGAAGGAGATATTTTATGAATAACAATATAAAGCAACGCAATATGACTTGCATCTTCTTATGCGATAAGGACAAAATATTGCTTCTCAACAGACAGGGTGGAAGTGTAGTTAATAATGTATGGATTGGTTCAGCTGGTGGACATTTTTAAGAATTTGAATTAAATGATGCAAGAGCCTGTGTGTTGAGAGAATTGAATGAAGAATTGTCATTAACTGAAGATATGTTGAGCGATTTGAAACTTAGATACATAACAATGAGACACGCAAAAGGCGAGATTCGTATTAATTACTTTTTCTTTGCCAATCTTGAAAACGGACTTGAGATGAATTTGGTATCTAATGAGGGACAGTTGAAATGGTTTAGTTATGATGAAATAAAAGAATTTTTGAGGTGAAAATATGAATATACACAATTTTAAAACAAAACACCCCATAAACAAAGGTTGGTCCGATGATAAGAAATACTGTGTCACCGATGAAAATGGAACTAAATATCTTCTTCGAATTTCAGATATTTCGCATTATGATGCCAAAAAACATGAGTTTGAAATGATGAAGAAAGTGGCAGAAAAAGGCGTGCCTATGTGTGTGCCAATAGAATTTGGTACATGTGAAGAAGGTGTTTATTCCGTGCAAACTTGGATTGAAGGTGCTGATGCTGAGGAGATAATGACAACATTTACCAAGGATAAGCAGTATGAATATGGTTTTGAAGCAGGACTCATATTGCAAAAGATTCATTCAATACCTGCGCCAGATACACAGGAGGATTGGGGAAATCGTTTTAATGCCAAGATGGATAGAAAAATCAAAAAGTATAACGAATGTCCGCTTAAATACGAAAATGGTGAAGAGTTCATTAAATTTATAAATGAGAACCGACATCTTATTAATGACAGACCACAGACCTACCAGCATGGTGATTATCACATCGGAAATATGATGATAGACAATAAAGGTCAGCTTCATATTATTGATTTCAACAGAAATGATTATGGCGACCCATGGGAGGAGTTTAATCGTATTGTATGGTGTGCAAAAGTTTCACCACATTTTGCAAGTGGAATGGTTGATGGGTATTTTGATGGAAATGTACCAATAGAATTTTGGAAACTTCTTGCACTTTACATTTCTAGTGACACATTGTCGTCATTACCTTGGGCGATTCCGTTTGGGCAGCAGGAGATTGATACGATGTTAAATAAGGCAAAGGAAATACTGGGATGGTATGATAACATGAAAAATCCAGTACCTATATGGTATTTAGAATAACGCATTTGGAGGGTGAAGGTTATGGATTATAAAAGCGAATTGGTAAGTTTACAGAAAAAGGTTGAGCGAAAGAAACATTTAGAAAGTCTTACAAAGGTATTGGAGGATAAGTATTATGAATTATCTGAAAAGTCACAAAAGCTTAAGAAAAGGAAGAAGCAAATAGTCGAATATGAAAAAAAGCTTGCTGAGTATGAAGCTGTGAAAAAAGAATTAAAGCAAAAGGAAGATGAGTTGCTTAATTATAAGAACAGCGAAAAGGAATATGATAGAGTTATAAAAGAGTATGTTCAAGCTGTAAAGGAAAAGGCTGGGGACGAAGCGAAGAAAATATCAGAAATTGAAGTGAAACTGAACAGGCTTGAAAAGAAGAAAAAAGAAATAATAAATGTATATAATGAAGGATATACAGCATTTGATCTTAGCAGAGATGTTGTTAAAGCATTGGACAAAGCAAGAAAATGGGGATGGGCAGATATTTTTGGCGGCAGTTGGCCGGCAGCAAGTGAAAGACTTGAATATCTCAAAGAAGCGGAAGGATATAAGGTTGAATTGATACTGCAATTGACCAGATATCAGGAAGGTATTGCAAGTATAGAAATAAGCAAGGATTTAATAGAGATTAGCAGCTTGGCTGGAGAAAGTGAGTTGTGGGTAAATCATATTCATTTTGATACAACGGATTTGCTTTTTGAATTTGGAATAGATTATGTTATTCAAAAGAAGATTTTAAAAGCCAGAAAGAGTGCTATAAAAATATGTGGTGAACTTAAGGACTCATTATATGAGCTGAAAAGGCTGGTTGATACAATAAAAATGGATTATAATAATACACAGAATAAATTAGCAGATATGCTTATAAGTATGAAATGAGGTAAAAAGAATGGGATTATTTGATTTTTTTAAGAAACCAAAAAATATGATGGAAGAGTATTATGAAGAGAGAAATAAAAGAGAAGTTGCAAATCAGCAGGCGGAAGATTTTCAGTATAATCCGATAGGACAGCAGGATTTTTCTGAATTTAGAATTACAGTACAGGATGTATTTACCATTACAGGAAGAGGAACTGTTATTACAGGTCAGGTTGAAAGTGGTGAAGTGAGAGTTGGTGAAGAACTGAGAATTCAGAGAGTGAATGGTCAGGTAGGAACTACAGTTGTGACAGGTATTGAACAGTTTAGAAAAATACTTGACTATGCGAAACAGGGAGATAATGTTGGTATTCTTTTGAGAGATGTTACAAAACAAGATGTTGGTAAAGGTGATGTTCTTATAAAGAACTAGACAGATGAATGGTTTAGAAGTTAATGGAGGAAAAATGGCAAATTATATTCAATTATCAAAAGAACTTCAGGATAGAATTAAAAGTGATAGAGAGTCTCATTGGAAGAATCCGTATGCATTTTCTGATGAAAATGTTATTCGCAGAAAGGAAAGTCATGAATATCTGTGGAGACCGACATTTGTAAAGGATTGTGAAAAGATAATGCATATGCCGTTATACAATCGCTATGCAGACAAGACTCAGGTATTTTCTCTGTATAAAAATGATGATATTTCAAGGCGTTCCAGCCATGTGCAGTTGGTGTCAAGAATTGCCAGAAATATAGGTAGTTTATTGGGATTGAATATTGATTTGATTGAAGCTATATCATTGGGACATGATATTGGACATACTCCCTTTGGACATGCAGGTGAAAGAAAACTCAATGAAATATATAATGCTCATACAGGAAGATATTTTAACCATAATGTACATAGTGTCAGAGCTTTGGATAACATATATCAGCTGAATTTAAGTTTGCAGACTCTTGATGGAATAGTTTGCCATAATGGTGAAATGGAGCTTGAAGAATATCGTCCTCAGCCATATAGTGACTTTGAAACATTTGACAATAAGATAAAAGAATGTTATGAACAGAAAAATGCGGATAGAAAATTAATTCCTGCAACATTAGAGGCATGTGTAATGCGAGTGTCAGATATCATTGCATATCTTGGTAAGGACAGACAGGATGCTGAGAAGGTAGGATTGTTTGATGATAAGCCGATTTATAAGGACAGCACCATCGGTACACAGAATGCAGA
>CAZESO010000233.1:0-4107 GCA_964515325.1 uncultured Roseburia sp.
CAATTGAGCCTTTTTCTTTGACTCAGTTTTTTCATAGGTCACTTGACACTATCTCATCTTTGCTTATACACATCAGTTGCTAATGGTTTCAAATACTTAACAACTTTCTTTATATCCTATTCTTCAACATTAGTAAATGAGTTTCATTTACATTATCGCCCCTTCTAAGCAATCTGTTCAACACGACTCTTTTGGCACAAAGGATAGCTTGCTATGAAAGGTTCGATTTTCTGCTTCATTTCAGAAAACGAACTTCCATAAAAATACAATGCTGTATAAGTCGCACCTTCCCAATAGCTGTACATACGACCTATTCCTTCCATCGCCAATTCCATCTGTTCAATTACATAATTTATATCACAGGTTTCATAAACTTCCTTTGGTAAATCAGAGCCATTAGAATAATAAGCCAAGCCTTCTAATGTTCCCACTTGAATTTCCCGTTCCAATCCTTGCAAAACTGACCCCTTTGGTATACCTATCCTATTAAGCAAATCCACCAACCATTTTACACTATCTGATTCATCTTTTTCCAAACAGATATTTATATCACAATATGCTATCTCACCATCAGGATTTTGTGCTGTACCTCCCCCAGTAACCTCTCCCATATTGGCTTTCTCAAGTATCTCTTGTAATGCATCTTCCAACTCAAATCTGTGCATTGGCTGAAATCTCGCATTTAGCTTTAATGTTATTTCCATGAACGTTTTTCTCCTTAATTTCAAAATACCCAAAAGCTCTAACATCAACAAGTGCGGGATGTAATTGAACTCAATAACATCCCACACTTGACACAGAACCTTATTACTTATTACTCACAATTCTTTTTTTGTCAAAAGCAACTAAAAATACTATTAATGATACCAATAAAGTCAATAATGTCTTTTCAATATGTGTATTATCACCTGTATTTGGTGAATCATCTTCAACATTTGGAATTACAACTGTTTGAGGAATTTCCTCTTCAAGAGCAGGAATTTCAACTGTTTTTTTCTTATATCCACAGTTCGTACATTCTTCATGCTTAGAACCTGCAATCCCTACTGAAGCCTTCTTATCAATTACCCATTCATACTTATGAGCTTCAACTCCACTCTTATCCCCACATGCACATTCATACCAATGGTTTGTTTCATCTTTCTTGTACTCTGTTCCATAGCTATGTGTATGAACAAGAGCTTCTTCTATTACATATCCACACTTTGTACATACTTCTGCTTCTGTCTCTGTTGCTGCCCCACTTGATACATGAGCTTCAACTCCATTCTTATCCCCACATGCACATTCATACCAATGGTTTGTTTCATCTTTCTTGTACTCTGTTCCATAGCTATGTGTATGAACAAGAGCTTCTTCTATTACATATCCACACTTTGTACATACTTCTGCTTCTGTCTCTGTTGCTGCCCCACTTGATACATGAGTTTCAACTCCACTCTTATCCCCACATGCGCATTCATACCAATGATTTGTTTCATCTTTCTTGTACTCTGTTCCATAGCTATGTGTATGAGCCTCTCCAAGAACAATTGTCTTATAATTAAATTCATCCGAATTTGTAATGTTAAATGTCTGTGTTTCCGGTATAGCATATCCATCTGGCGCTGAAGCTACCTTCATAGTATATTCACCTGCCGGAATATTATATATATTAATACCTGTTCCCGGTTTATTCACACCTGCAATAGTTATTTCACATTTTTTTTCATATGACTCACTACCACTTAGACCCATACCACCAATATTCGTAGCTTCTGATATGTATCGTGTTATAAAATTATATGACAGCGTTTCTTTATCAACATAAATCTCAACATATCCATCTTCATCAGGTACAGTAACAGTTACCATTGCTCCACTGAAAAACGCAAGCATTCCTGTCAATTGACCTTCTGTTCCAACATTAAACGTTTCACCATATGCAACAAAGCTACCATCATTAGAAAAATCTGATGATACATCTGTCAATTTCATCTTTATCTTAACATATTCTTTCGCTTCATCACTAGTGGTTATCGTAGGCATATGCCCACCACCACCACCTAAAAAAGTTGAGCCTGAGTATTCACCAGCCGAAAGCTCATATGTTATGATACCACTTTTACCATTAAAACTATAAAAGCTTGCTTCATCCAAACTAATACCAGCTGTCTTCGTTCTGTTTTCATAGGACTCATCGACAACTGTAACTAATGTATTAGCGGCTACAGTATAATTACTACCCTCTACTATTTCCGGAGTATACTCATATCTAACTTCCAAATTCTTTTCATTGCCATCACATGTCCAATATTTATACCATATGAAAGAATCTGTTTCCTTTACGAATATAGCTTCTCCATCAGTATATTGTGACAATTCTGATACATCTACAGAAACAGCTGGGTCTGTTGTAATGTTGCCCTGTGTAACAGAGTAAACATTACTATCATTTGATGTCCATGAAAATACCTTGTCACCAGAAGAATTATACAACTCAACTTCTGCGCCCACAATAGCATTACCTTCCTCATCAGTAACCCTAACATTTAACATGTTCTTAGGTGTATATACAACCGTATCTGCTGCATATACCACATTTGCCAACATTATTGATACAACTATTACCATCACTAAAATATTTTTACTAATTCTTTTTAATTTATTATTCATTTTTTCGCTCCTATATTACATAAAAATTTCTGGATTCATAAATACCATAACTAATTCACAAATTTCCCCATCTTCATCAATTCCCCAGAAGTCTGTATAATAACCATCACCTAAACCTGAAGAAAACATTGGTATCTGAGAACCATCTAATGGATTGGTCCACATAAGCAAGTCACCTTCTCGTGTCTGGTAATCCGGGTTATTTCTATAACTTTCTGCGAAAAGAGATTTGAAATAATCATCATAGATATTTCCATCTTCATTTTCTGCATACCATCCCTCTAAAAATTTCCAATAACTCTGCGCTGCCTGCTCATCACAGAAGCATGCCATACCACATTCTACCGGAAATCCTGCAAATGTTGTTTCCTTATTGTCCTTTGCACAATTTGCAAGTTCATAACAAACTGCTTCATTATCATTTACTTTCAAGCGTGCAGCAACATTTCTTATTCCCACTGTAGGAGATTCCATAATTGCAACCTGTATTGGATATGTACCAGGTTTAATGCTTCTTGCCTTAACTAATACATTTTCCTGTTTTTGCATATAGCACAAAGGATCTGCTGTAATAATTCTTCCTGATTTGTATTCACATTTTCCTAACGAATACTGCATCAAATCTTCTGTATCCTCGAAAATACTCTTCACTAAATCTACATCTAATGTATCCTCACTGATAAACTGAAGGTTTTCTTCAAACGCCATTTGCATTGGTGATTTTTCATCCTCTTCATCATCGTCATACTCATCTTCTTCCATCTGCGCTCTAGCAATTTCTGCCTGCTCGTCCCAATATTCAGCTTCCTCTTCATCAGCCTCCACACCAAAGCCTGCACGATATAATGCTGCAACCTGTGTCATAGCATCAGGATGTCCACCCTCTGCCGCCATTAAGAAATATTCAAAACCCTTTTCTGGATTTTGTTCAACACCAATACCTTTACAATATGTCATACCAAGGTTACCCATTGCTGTAGTATTACCCATATCAGCTGCCTTTTTGTAACACTCAATACCTTTTTCGTAGTTTGGTTCCATATACTTGCCTGAACAATAGATATAGCCTAAATCCACAAGTGCATCTTCCATACCACCCGCTGCTGCCTTCTCATAATATTCTATAGCTTTTTCCAAATCAGGTTCAATATCATTTTCCTCATATCCCTCCAAGTAAAGGTCCCCCAAAAGCTTTAAAGCCGGCAACACTCCCTTATTAGCATCTCCTAATAATCTTTCCATATCAAACATTTCTTTTGTCCTCCATTTTATCATTTTGTTAGTACTTTTTCGATACTTACCGTTCCCGTATATAATATAGTATTATTTCGATACCATGTCAAGTGTTTTATTAAATTTTTTTTTAGCACAAAAATCCTTACCACATTAATAATGTGATAAGGATTAATATTATTCCCCTTTATACTTCCTAACTTCAAATGACTTAAATAT
>CAZESO010000234.1:0-4105 GCA_964515325.1 uncultured Roseburia sp.
ACAAGCCTGTATAAGCAATCGCAAGCAGCATCCATTTCTGATATTCGCCCCTTTTGATTGCCGTAAATCCCCACAAAACAAGTGGACAGAAAACAAGCGCTAAGCATTCTCCCACACTTGCTCTTGTATATAAATCCAAAAGCCTGTATGTGGATAGCTGATAAAAACATGCGGCCATTGCTCCTATCGTTTCATCCTTGGCAATCCCTTTGAAACTCACATATGCCACTACAATTGTTGCAAGATTAATCAAAATCATAAACAAATTGTAACTTGCAGCAAGTGGAAGTCCCATCATACAAAAAATGGCTGGAATATACAAAAAGATTTCTGGATAAAACAAAGAGGCTCCGTAACCATATCCGTTGTATATTTCAGAATAAATTCTTACTGGGAATTGTCCACTTTTTAGCGCATTTTGAATGGACATAATTCTTTGCGTATGAAAAAAAGTATCGTGCACATCTACTCCATAAATGGTATTACCCAGAAGCGGAATACAGGAAAGCACCATACATCCGAAAAGAACTATGAAAATAACCACACTTTTTTGTTTTCTCATAAAAAAGTTCCTTATCCTCAAAATACGCAATTTTTCTTGCAAAATTCATTCTAACACAGAAGTTTTAAATGCACAAGCAAAACCATAGACGGTATTTTGTAAAAACAAAGAACCCCACATATTACATCAGGGCATCCTTCGCCTTAGGCGTGGTGCAATGATGTAATATGTGAGGTTATATTTTTTTGAGATTATACATCCAATATTTTATTTCGTCAAGATTTTTTTATTTTTGATTCAACTTCTGCTTTCTTTCACGCTTATTATTATACATCATCTCATCAGCTATCTTAAGCATATCTTCATAATCTGAACAACCTTTTATCAATGTATATCCAAATGAAAAACTAAGTGGAACAGTCAGATTTAAATCCAAATGTACTGAACTGTTTTCTTGTATATATCTTAAAGTGTTAATCTCATCCATTACATCTTCCTCACTTTCGTAATTATACAAGAATAATACAAACTCATCTCCACCCTGTCTTGCTGAAACACAGTTTCTTAGACCAAACGAACCAAGAACTCCCGCTATTTTCCTTAAATACACATCTCCTTTTTCATGTCCATATGTATCATTTATTACTTTAAGACCATCAGTATCAATCATAACCAATGCACCATATCCTAAGCTTTCAGGGTTGCTAAATGCCTTTGCGAGTATGTTATCCAAGCCCCTTCTATTATACAAACCTGTCAACAAATCTCTATCTCTTTCATTTTCAAGCTTTATACGCCTTTTAACACTATTTGTTGCATCGATAATAATGCCAAAGATATTGCCATTCTGCTCCGTTTCCTCAATCTTAATATATTTGTCTTCATTTATTTTAATAATATCTTTGTCTTCATCCGAAACAGTATTCTCTCTCATTTTATTCAGATAAGCTTTAAATAATCTATAATCCGATGTCAACTGCTTTACTTTTTCTGAATCAAGTTCCAAAATCTTTGGAATAAATTCAGTAAATCTGACACTGCTCATATTCTCATTATATTCATATACACCAATATTCATATCCGTTCTATTAAGAACATATGACATTTTGTCTGTAGTTGCCAACAGACTATCCATCATTCTATTAATGTGGTCACTCAATTCACCAAATTCCAAGGTTGTATGAACATCAACACTTTCACTTAAATTACCATCAGTAATTTGGCTTAATTTCTCATTAATATTATAGATTCCAGCTACAATATATGTGTTCATATACCAAATGACCGCATATGCCAGAATAAATGCAATTATTACTATAAATACACCCATCTCTGCCAAAGCTACTGGTATTTCTTCGTACAATGAATCCGTAGATATAACTCTGCCAATAAGATTTCCATCCATCTCTGCAAATACACAATATGAATCCACTCCATTGACCATAATATGTATACTTTCGCCTCTTTCTATCAGTTCATCCAAGTCAAAACCAATCTCTTCACAATTCATTCCAAACTTATTGGCAGATGTGGAACCAACAATTTTTCCACTCACCTTGTCGATTGCATACAAATCAACACCAATATCAACCTTCAAATGATTAAATATGTGCGAGAGTTCATTTTTTTCTGTAACCTTAAGTACATTTACAGGCTCCATACCAACCTGTACAATAAAATTTTTATGCTCACTCCATAGAGCAGAGTACTGCATAGGTTTACTTTCAGCAGTATTTGGTGTAATATCCTGACATAACTGCAACGTCTTATCTTCAAGCAAAGGTAAGAAAAAACCAATTTGTTCTCCTGAATTCATTGTAAGACCATAATATTCAGGATGTGTTCCAGTAAATATTTTTCCTGTTTCATCAAAAATATGTATCTCATCAACCTCCATAAACTCTGCTATTTTCTTCAACTCTTCAAGACTCTCTAAAACTGTTGAATCTGATTCAATAATATATGCTATGGCCTCTGCATTATAAAGACATGTCTGTGAATATTCTTTCTTTACTTCTTCTAACTCTATTTTGTTCTCTTCAAGTATTGACTCAATTTCAACAAAAATATCATTTGCACGCTCTTTCGCTTTATGTTGCTCATTTAATATCAATAGTACTGTTACTACCATAAGAATAATTACACCAATAATACACGTAATACTTAACATATATCGTGATATAAGCTTCTTTATTTTCATAAATAGCCCTCCTTATTCAATTAAAACACGCGATTGTTGCTTTTATTGTAGCATAATAAAACGCAATAGTAAATGCTTTTAAATCAAATAAGATTATCTTACAATCATATCAATCAAAGTGTTTATATGAATTTTCATAGTATCCAAGCATAGAACAGGACTGACTTTATATATTAATCCCACCAGAAGAACCACGCATTAGACTTTCTGATACCTGCCCATAATTCTGCAATACAACCAACTCCCTGATCTACACAATCCGGACAGAAGCCATACATTTCATTTGCAAGCTCCATAGCTTTATCGCTATCCTCTACCTGATTTTCAACATAAAATTCCAATGTATCATGGGACATAGTAGCAATAACTGCACCATACTGTTCATACCAATACTTTGCAACTGCCATCATCTCTTCTGCTGGAGGACATTCATTCCATCCACCTATTGGTAACCACGCCACAACTTCCCATGGATTCTTCACCGGAATACGGAATAAAATAACCTCTTCAATACCATTACCTGTATAGCTTTGATATCCCATAAAATGTCTGATTTCTTCCCCTTCAGCTTCTTCCAAATCGCCAACTAATTCTTCAAGAGCTTCTACTTTTTCATCTTCATCATAATCATTATCTTCCATAAAATCATCTGTGTATTCTTTATATCGATTCTGTAAAAACTGCTTTCCATCTTCTTTTGAAGAAAGTACTTTTTCTTTTGCATATTTTTCATCTTCCAAAATACCAAGCCATTCTGCCAATGTATCATCTGACACTACTAAGACTGGAACAAAGCCTCCCTTTTTACCTTCCTCAACAGCCTTAAAGTAAGCCTTCTCTACCTCGCTTGCTGTATTTTTACTTGTAAATACTTCATATTCACAACCTATCTTTTCAATGATTTCTAATGTTGTTTCTTTGTATTTATTTAAATTGCTCATTTGTTTGTCTCCTTTTAAAATATATTTCTGCATTCTTTTTTAAGATAAGATATTATACCACAATTTACATTTTAATGCATCACCAAAATAGTTTGTATGAATTATATCTCACGAAATGTTTTTTATTTTTTCATTGTTATTACATAAAAAAAGGATTATACTATTATTATCATTTAATACTTAACGGAGGACTAGCATAATGAACATAAATCAATTAACAATGACAATTAAAAAAGAAAAAAGTATTGCTCTTATTGCTCATGATGGAAAGAAGCAGGATATGCTTGATTGGTGTGAAGCTAATAAGGATATATTAAAAAATCATAAGCTATGCGGTACAGGAACAACTGCCCGTGTTATTACAGACCGTGTAGGTCTTCCTGTAAAAGGCTACAATAGTGGTCCTTTAGGTGGTGACCAGCAGATTGGTGCTAAGATTGTAGAAGGTAAAATTGATATGAT
>CAZESO010000235.1:0-4103 GCA_964515325.1 uncultured Roseburia sp.
CTACCTTAGGCATTCCCGGAATATTTAGATCATTAAATTCTTCAATAATCTGGGACTTATAATTCAAATACTCTCCCATACCACCAATACTTATATACTTGGCAATAAAACATTGCTTGCCAAATGGACAGCCATTTGAGTCAGCGCATCCATTACATTTTTCTTTTAAATGACATTCATCACAATTTGCTCCACATATTGAATTACTCATAAACAACCTCCTTGCACATAAACAATACATGCTCACAATCTACAAATCCATTTTTCTTATAAAAATTTGGTGCCGGAGCATATCTATTTGTTGATAGCGTTATCCCTGCAAAACCTTTTTCTTTAACGTATTCTTCAACACGATTTATTAACATTGAACCGTATCCTTGTCTCTGCATTTCAGGTTTCACAAACATTTCCTCAACGTATACTTCACTATTGTTCCACCATACCTTTTCATGTGCAAAAATTGCTCCAAGAATTTCTTCATTCTCTTCAACTACATAACCCACAAATTTACTCATATAAAAAATATCTGCAAGATAAATAGCTGCAACATCTTCAGTCCATCTACACTGCCAAAGTTCATTATTGTAGACATTACATAAAATCTCTGCACACGCAGGTATATCATTCAACCTAATCGCTCTTATTTCCATATGTATAACCTCGTATTTTTTCTATTCTTTAATCAACATTCCCCTTAATAAAATCCTCGCCTCATCCCAATCATTTTGCGGGTTATCCAACACAATTCTCTTAACAGGTACTTTTTCCTGCACAAGGCAAACCTTCCACAATATATAGTTTATTTCTCAATTATTCTACCTTCTTCCACTCCAACACTTCACTATACAATTCTTTAAATTTCGCCTCATTTCTTATCAATTCAAACTCCGGCTTTTCGAAAAACATAAGAAGTGTATTATATACAGTACCTTTTTCTCTTGAAAAATTGCCATCTAAAAGACTTCTTCTAAACCATACATCCAGTTTGTCCAAATATTCATCACTTTGCAAATAATTAATTTTACCTTGTAAATATTTTAAATTTGTTCTAACATACTTTTCAAATTGTTCCAAAGCCTTTAGTGTCTCTCCATGATAGCTATAAATCTCTGTCATTTGATATGCGAATAAAGTCACATAGTAAAAATTGATTTCCTCAAAATTATAAATCTTTATAATCTCTTCTATACGAAGCTTTGTTTCTTCACATTTTTCCAAATTATCCTTGTGTATCACCAAGAATTTACAAGCGCTACTTATTAATGTTAATATATGAAGATACATTGAAACCTGAGCAAATTCATCACCCTTTTGCATATGCCCCAGCTCTATATATGCGCTTAGCAACACTTCTTCTCCCTGAACTGACAATCTGCACGGATTATTCATTTCCTCCAGCGCTTCTATTACCTCTTGCGGTTTTCCAAGCAACAAATCAACAATAGCTTGCAAAAAAATAACATCATTACATAAGCTGATATTTCTGCTATTTTCCAAAATATGCTCACACAAACGCTTTGCTTCTTCTAAAAGTTCATTTCTCCTGTCTCCCGCAAGCATTTCGTGACCAATCCATAAAAGCACAATTTTTTCTAAAAATTCATGACAGGAATAATATTGTTTAACATACTCCATACACTTTGACATTACCAAATCAAAATCTTTTGTAGCAAAATCAGTCGCTAACTCTTCATAAATTCTATGTATTTGCTCCTTTGTCAGGTGTACCTCATATCCTAACAGCTCATCTATGGACACACCAAAAAAAGCTGCCAATCTCGGAAGCAACAACACATCCGGCATAGTCTGTTTCGTTTCCCACTTTGAAACTGATGCCTTTGTCACGCCACAAAAATCAGCCACCTGCTCCTGCGTAATCTTTTTTGCCTTACGAAGCATCATAAGATTTTCAGCAAAATGTATACTATCCATAACTTCACGCCCTCCTTCTTATTATTTTACCCAATTAGTCATAATGCAGACAATGGATTATAACGATTATTACACAATCTTTTATCAACCTGTGCGATACTTTTATATAAAAAGACGCAAAATCAATTATCATTCACAAAATACTATGACAATTGGCTCTGCGTCTATGCGTCCGGCTCTTCAACTATTTTTATTAAAAACTTATCCAAATCAATGATTGTTTCATTCTTACACTTTGGGCAAAACAGTGGGAACTTCTTTAAAACAGTATCCTGCCTTATCTTGTTCCGTGTTTTATTCCCACATACAGGGCATTTAACCCATTCAGTCTTTACTTCCATTTTTTCTCACTCCTTTAACCGGAACAGTGGTAAACTTTCCAGATTTAATTAACATTAATGTCCCCTGAAATTCCACACTTAACATCTCAGATACCTCATCAGGCGTAAGCCGGCAAACATTTCCTGCACATAACACACAAATGGCAAATGTATGAACCCACGTCTGCCTGAATAATAAATCAGCTTCATCTCTGCTTAAAGCATAATCCTTCTGCATTATCTGAATACATACTTCAACAGTATCACCCAATTCATCCAAAAGCATAGCAAATGTCTGACTTTCACTATGTTCACGCATCCATATTAACTGAAAAAGCTTAGGTTCTCTCTTGGAAAATTCTATCATTTTCATACCTACATACTTAAATGCAGGTGTATAATTCAGCGCATCCCTAATAAACTCTTCAAACTTCTTCATTGCCAGATTTCTTACTTCCAATTGCACCTCTTCCATATTCTTAAATGCGGTAAATATAGGTGATGATGATGTACCAAGCGCATTAGCTACCTCTCTTGCTGTCACTTCATCAATCCCTCTTGTTCTGGCTATTTCAAATGCTTTTTCAATTATCTCTTCTCTTGAATACTTTGCTTTTGGTGGCATATTTTTTCACCTTCTAATTCCAAATTCACATAATAAAACCATTGTTACATAACATATGTTTTATTATAATGACTGAAAACTACACTGTCAATATACTTTTTATTCTATTTTTCCTTCACCGGAATCCAAATTTCGCAATAATAAATCTCATCCATTGTTCCTTTTGGATATTTGCTTACAGTATATTTCAATCGCTTTTGATACAAACTCAGCTGTACCTTCACCACCTGCAGCATCAATATTTTCTGTCATACTTCCGCCACCTGCATACATTTTTCCAAGATAGTTCAATATTTCATTAGAACATGTATAAAAATGCTCTGTAATAAAATTCTGTAAATCTTTGACTTTAGCTAGCACCTCTTCTGATGACGGTTCTAAATCTTTAATTTGTCCAAGCTTCACAAACAGACCCATAAATTCCTCTATCATCTGTTTGTTGTCTTCATCAGTGTAACCTTTTTGTTTTTCCTCAAACTCTTTATACTCCGCTGTCTGTCCCCAGTTCTTCTTTGCCTTTGCAGCATACTCATCCATTTTCTTTGTATCAAATACTGAAAAATCCATATTCCTAACTCCTATTCCGTATATTCCACGAGCAAAAAGTATAAGATTCTCAAGATGTTCCTTCTTCATAGTCAGCAAGGTTATCTGATGCTCCAATGCTCTATTTCTATCAAAGTCTGAACTATCCATAATTCTTTTGATATCCTTTAGCGGAAACTCAAGTTCCTTGTACAGTAAAATCTGCTGTAATTTTCCCAACGCTGCATCATCATACAACCTATATCCTGACTCTGAATATTCTGCTGGTTTTAAAAGTCCAATTTTATCATAATATTGTAACGCGCGTATACTCACTCCTGTTAGTTTACTAACCTCATTTACTGTCATCATAGCGAAGCCTCCTTATGTCGTGGTAAGATAATAATAAACTATGACGTTACGTAGTAGTCAAGAGGTTTTTATTAAAAAATCACGCGTGTGATAATGTAGGAAAATACAGCTTCTCATCCTCTATACTATCCAACTGTTCACCCCTACAGAATAATCTATAATCCTCTCCGCCATCATATTCTTCGCATTCAAACAAATACTTTTCTTCCTCTCTTGGCGTGAAACCTAATCTTAACCTATCATACTTCATATTTATGTTGCTGATTATTTTCTCCATTGAAATATATTTCTTACATATTACACTTTGGATTTCAAGAACACCATCCTCA
>CAZESO010000236.1:0-4100 GCA_964515325.1 uncultured Roseburia sp.
AAATAATCCAAAAATCCTTTTCCTGTTTTCTTTTTTATATGCATTTTCCTCCTTATAAAAATTGTTAATCACATTATCAAAAAAAATGTTTATATCCGTTGCCCTGCAAAAAGGGTCGCAAAACATTGGCACACAATCCGCCGATTCATTACTCATAAAATTCCAGAAAGTCTTTATTTCTCCTGTATTCCAAATTTTTAATTTTTCCGTCATTCTTATGGTATTCTTCATTTCCCAAGGCTTACCACCGGCTATTAAAATCAACAAATCCGAATCGTAGAAGCTGTCTTTATCCAAATCATTTCCACTGTAATCTACAATTTTGCAATTAACATTCTGTTCAACGGAGACAATTTCACTATATGTATATTTCATCAATATGTTTTCATAATAGTACACACCACCTGAAAGTCTGCATTTTTCACTATTATCATATATTGCTTTTATAATTTCTGCACTTCTATCTTCATATATTGTTTTTATTCCTCTTTCATTAAGCCTGCTGGTTAAAGCCAATGAAAAATGTGTTACGCCAATATGCCTTTGTGTTCCAATAACGGATATCACTAGGGGTTTTTCCTTTAAATCTTTTATTATTTTTGTTTCTTTTTTGCGTATTTTTTCATGAATTATTTCATTAAGATTATCTGCCACCATCAATGCATTATTCATACGTTCATCTTTAGGTGACATACATTTGATTATTATTTGTTTGAAACTTTCTGATAACAAGAAATTTGTATCAAAAGAATTTCTATCTTCACATATACTTGTATTCCCTGTAACCATAAAATACAAAAGTACACCAATTGCATATATGTCAGTAGAAAAATCAATACCTTTAAAATCATATTGTTCAGGCGCTGCATACCCTTTAGTTCCGCTCATATATTTTCTTTTTGAATTTAAAAACATGGCATTTCCAAAATCCACCAAATAAATTCTGCCATTATTTACAATGATATTTTGTGGTTTCAAATCCAAATATAATATAGGAACCGGCTTTTGCTTATGAAGATAGGCTATTATCTCCGATATTTGAATTCCAAAATTTATAGCAACCTCTTCCGGTAATAAACCTTTTGTCTGTACATAATCATAGAGATTTACACCATCTATGTATTCCTCAACAATATAATAAGCATCCTGCTCTTCAACTATGTCATATATAATCGGGATTCCATCATGCTTTAGATTCTTAAGGACATCTGCCTCATTGTGAAAATTTTCTTCACATACATGATTCTTAACAAGCTTCTTAATGATTCTTGTATCATTAAGACTAATATGTTTAGATAAATATACTCTGCTATTCTTTGCCGAATAAAGAGTATCAAGAATAATATATTTTTGAAATAGAATTTTTCCCTGTTCCTTTTCTAAGCTTTCCTCCTTTCTGAACTTAAAAGAAAAATCCCCTTGCTAAAGATTATATATAACTAATCGTTTAATTTCAACGTATTTTTTCAATATCGTTATTATGCACGAACTTTATTCCTAATTTTTGATAAAAATAAATAAAAATATTCCCTTTTTTTAATGATATTCCACTTTACATATGAATTAATTATAGGGTATACTATATAATAAGATAGACTCATTTTTATGGTGGGTTTAAAATTTTCAAAAAACATTCCATCAAAGAAAGGAGAGTGTTAGTATGAAAATAGAAAAAATTAATGATAATCAGATTAAATGTACTTTAAATAAATCAGATTTAGCTTCACGTCAAATCAAGCTAAGCGAATTAGCTTATGGAACAGAAAAAGCTAAAAACCTTTTCAGAGATATGATGCAACAGGCATCACATGAATTCGGTTTCGAAGCGGATGATATTCCTCTTATGATTGAGGCAATTCCTGTTTCAAATGATTGTATAGTATTAGTCATCACCAAGGTTGATGATCCCGAAGAATTAGATACAAGATTTTCTAAATTCGCTCCTTCAATGGACGATATTGATTTAGAAGAAATCGACGCCGAAGATATCGATGTTCCTAGTACATCAGATTTACTGGATATGTTTAATCAAGTACGAAACGAATTGAAATCTGCTATTGAACGCGGTGAAGAGAAGTTCATTCCTCTTTCAGATGTCTTGTCTAAAAAAGATGAGAAAAAAGAAGAAAAGAAATCTGTTACTAAAGAAAAACAGCCAAACATAAAGAAAATATTCAGCTTTAAGGATTTAGATACTATCATAAATGTTTCTAAGATAGTAAGCGATTTGTATAATGGTGTTAACTCCCTTTACAAATCATTATCTGAAGATACCTACTATTTGGTAGTAAGCAAATCCAATGTAAGTGCACCAAACTTCAACAAAGTATGTAATATTTTATCAGAATATGGCGATGCCTACAAAGGCTCAGATGCCAATGAAGCTTATTTTAAAGAACATTATAAAAAGATTATCGCAAGGAAAGCAATCCAGAAATTGCAAACTATTAATTAATTGAAAAGTAGCTGCCACATTTAGGGTTAATCTAAATGTGGCAGCTACTTTTAATCTTTCTTCCCCGACCAATCAAGTTCACAACTTGGAAATAACGACAATATATACTCTTCTTCTTTCACAGTAATTGCATCTTCAAAACAATAAATCTCTTTCAAATTAGTAAACTGCTTAAATTCTTCAAGGGAATCATATTCTATGTGATTAATATATAATTCGGATACGTATGGACATATTTGAGCTATATAACTTAATGTATTATAATACTTTCTTGTTTCGTTTTCAAAAAAAATATCATTCATTTCATTATATATAAGCATTGCTGTATCCTTTTTGTTTTCATCATAAAATCCATCACCTTTAAATATTATATAAATAAATTTATAATCTTCATCTATTTGCACTTCTTCCAAAGAAAATTCTTTATGATATTCACTCCAACATTGTATTTTAATTTGCATTTTTAAACCAATTTCCTTCCAATTAATTAATAAATACAATATTAAAATGATTCCTAAACTAAAAAATACTATTTTTTTCTTCATCATCCTCTACATAGTTAAACCTAGGGTTTAACAAGTTTTTTCTTGCATAAACTTAATAGCATTGTTTATTTTTAAAATTATACATAAATTTTTATTACTCCCACTTCAACTCGCATTCAGGAAATATATCCAATATATAATTCTTTTCATCAACATCTATGTAATCACTAAAACATTCCAATTCTTTTAGATTTGTAAATTCTTTGAACACTTCTAATGAATCATATTCTATTGAATAAACAGCAATTTTCGCCACGTCAGGGCATATCTTTAAAACATCCTGTATTGTAAAATCACCATACACAACTGTTTCCGAATTATCACTATTTATATTTGATATTCTTGCATAAGTATCTTTACTAAGAGAATCAAACTCTATTGTAAGTATATAATCATCATACTTGTCTTTAGAAAACACAATCTCATAAATTTCCTTAAATTGTCTTGAGACCAAATCAACATCTTTGTTTGGATTTGCATCGGTTTTTATATCAACACTAATATTTTTTGTCTCATTATCAACCAAAACACTATCCAAACGAAAATGTATATTATAATCATCACAACATTTTATTCCTAACTCTAATCCAAGAGCAATAGAATCTCTCATTTTTATTATGAATGCGATTAACAGTACTAATAATATTCTTCTTATAATTTTTGCAGCTAATTCCTTTTTCATTTATTTCCTTTCTATATACAATATGTTACTGGTAATATTTCTCCCAACTCCGTCATCAATAAACTGCTGATATTCATTAAAATCAATATAATATTTTTCTCCCCATGATGAAACTTCCAACCATATCTCTCCGCTAATTTTATCAATTTGTAACCCAGTAACTGTCACATAATGCCCTTTCGTAATTCTATCATCTTCTGTTTTTTCCCCTTTTACAACATACATATATACATAATCCGAAACCGCTGGTCCTATAGACATTGTCACAGGTATATTTCTTCTTAACATACTTTTAATTTTTGATAAAATTGAATCTTTATCCATGTTCCATGTTGCTTTAAATCCCATTTCATTATGCAAAAAATATATATTCATATTTAATTCCAAATCAACCCCCAAAGAACCAATCACATATTCT
>CAZESO010000237.1:0-4079 GCA_964515325.1 uncultured Roseburia sp.
GAAATAAAAGAAAAGATAAATAAGAAATTCGTTAAAAAATCGATTATAAAGGCAATATCATTTATTTATATGATTTTTATAACAATAGTTGTTACGAAATATTCATCAAATATTTTATTGCCGGATTTGTTTGATAATGAGAGAGTAACAGTAAACGGTTTTATGCTTATTTCAATGCTGTTTATTGGAATGGTACTATTTATCAAAGAAAAAAATATAATAAAATTTATGTGTGTATATCATTTTGTATTGGTATTTACTGTTTTAACGGTTATTGTGCCATATGATATCAGACCTCTAGCTTTAGTACCAATGATTTTGGCGTTAGTGTATGACAATGGTGTTGGAATTGCAGGTGCTTTGGGGGTATGCGCATATAATGTATTTACGTTGTCGGACAGACCAGATTTTATTGTAAATGGACCGGAATTTTTATTGGTTATTGTAATGCTGATAGTTACAGGTACATCGGCTATTATTGTAAATAAGAATAGAAAAGTGTATTTTGAAATTCCATTATATTTATTAGTTTATGTATTAAGTGTGTTGATGCATAAGATATTTGGCAGTTATTGTGAAGAGTTTCCGGGATGTGAAGTTTATAGTGAAAATAGTTTTAAATACTTTGCATCAAAAGGAGTACTTATTTCTATTGTAGTGTTTTTAATTATTAGAGTGGCATATATGATGTTTTCGAATAATATGCGCTTACAGAAGAAGCTTGAAGAGATTTCCATGGAAGATTATGCCCTAGTGGAAGAAATGAAGAAAAGTTCGAAAAATTTATATAAACATTCTGTTAAAGTTGCAGAATTATCAGGTAAAGTAGCAAGGGCAATAGGTGCCAACGAGGATTTGGCTTTTGCAGGTGGTCTTTTGCATGATATAGGAAAATTAGCAGGAAGTAACTATGTTCATGAAGGAATTAAAATTGCAAATAAATATGGTCTTCCAAGTCAGATAAAAAATATTATTATTGAACATAATGTAAAAAACAGATTGCCAAAGTCTAAGGAATCAGCAATTGTAATGCTTGCAGATACTGCAATTTCCGCTGTTGAATATTTGAGGGTTAATAATAAGGGTGATGTGGATGAAGATAAAGTATTTGAAAATGCCATAATGACAAGATTAAAAAATGGTGCACTAAATGATTCGACATTATCAATAAGTGAATTTAATGCTGTGAAAGAAGCGTTTATACAAAACAAAATGTAAAGGAAGTGTTTTATATGACAGTAAACATTAACAAAGAAGTGAAAGAAGAGTTTGATTTTGATTACGAACAAACCATAAATGATGTGATTTTAGCTGCCATTGAGTATGTGAAATGTCCTTATGAATGTATGGTGGAAGTTGATATTGTATATAATTCTGAAATACAGGAATTGAATAAAGAATTTAGAGAAATAGACAAACCAACAGATGTATTGTCATTTCCGTTGGTGGATTATGAAGAGGCAGGAAATTTTGATTTTCTTGAAGAAACAGATGATTTTATGTATTTTGAACCTGAAAGTGGTGAATTATTATTAGGTAATATAGTATTGTCTTATGATAAAATATTAAGTCAGGCTGAGGAATATGGTCATAATACAAGAAGAGAAATGGCTTTTTTAGTAGCACACAGTATGTTCCATTTATTTGGATATGACCATATGGAGGATGATGAGAGACTTGAGATGGAAGGAATGCAGGAAGAGGTTCTGGCAAATTTGAACATTTTAAGATAAGGAGATTTATATGGAAACGACAGAGAATTTGATTGAAATTGCTATACAGGCAATGAACAAAGCATATTCGCCTTATTCTAAGTTTAAGGTTGGAGCAGCATTGCTTACAGAGTCGGGTAAAGTATATACAGGATGTAATGTAGAAAATGCATCATATGGAGCTACAATTTGCGCAGAGAGAGTGGCGGCTGTCAGTGCAGTTGCAGATGGAGAATTGTGTTTTAAGAAGATTGCAATTGTATCTTCTTCCGGTGAATATACATATCCATGCGGAGTGTGTCTTCAGTTTTTAAGTGAATTTATGAAAGATGGAACCGTAATATTAAATGATTCCAAAAAAGGAATAAAAGAAATCGCATTTGATGAATTGTTTCCAAATGCTTTTAAACTATAATTTTGATGAAATGGAATGAATAAAATGAGCAAGGAAAAACAAAGCTTTCTTGTGCAGGGAAGTATCCTGGCACTTGCCGGTATTTTAGTTCGTGTAATAGGAATTATATATCGAGTACCATTAAATTCTATATTAGGAGATGATGGTGCATGTTATTATTCGACAGCTTTTGATGTGTATTCGTTATTTTTACTTATATCATCAATGAGTATGCCGATTGCTGTTTCTAAAATTGTATCAGAAAGAGTTGCCAAGGGCAGATTAAAAAATGCGTATAGAGCATTTATAGGAGCGATGGTATTTGCTTTTGTAATAGGATTAATTGTATTTCTTATTGTATTTTTTGGTGCAGAGAAATTTGCTGAAATCTGGAAATATCCATCAGCTGCATTTGCTATAAAGACTTTGGCACCGACATTATTCATAATGTGTTTTTTGGGAGTGCTAAGAGGATTTTTTCAGGGAATGGGAACGATGATGCCTACAGCTGTTTCGCAGATACTTGAGCAGATTGTCAATGCAATAGTTAGTATAGCTGCTGCATCAATACTGTATGATATGGGTGAAAAGGTTGGGCAGGCTGAAAGCTATAGTGCCGCAGGTGGTACTATTGGTACCGGAGCAGGTGCTTTAGTTGCATTGATTTTTTCAATATTTGTTTATGTTATTTACAGACCTGTATATAAGCAAAGAATTAAAACACGAAATAAAGGTAAGGATGAGAGTTATGAAACATTGACAAAAGTTTTAATAATTACAATTCTTCCGGTGCTTATGAGTACTACAGTTTATAATATTGGTAGTATTATTGACAGTGGTATATATGGAAATGTAATGTCAAGATATTTCGGGCTTGATGAAAGTGAATATAGTTCCCTTATGGGAATTTACAGTGGTAAATACAAATTGTTGACAACAGCACCGATAGCGGTGTCATCCGCTTTAGCAACAGCTATAATACCAAGTATGGTTCGTTCGTATGCAAGCGGAAATAAAAAAGAAATAAAAGGTAAAATTGATTCAACCATCAAGTTATCAATGCTTGTTGCAATCCCTTCCGGTATGGGATTATCAGTGCTTGGTATGCCTATAGTTTCAATGCTGTTTAATAATACATCAAATAAAGAAGTATGTGAAAATATAATGATATTCAGCTTGTTTACAGTTATATTTTATTCTGTTTCAACCATTACAAACTCTGTATTGCAGGGAATTGACAGAATGAAGGTACCGGTAATAAATGCAAGTATATCTTTGTTACTTCATATACCATTATTATTAATTTTATTATTTGTATTTAAATTAAATGTTTATGCTGTGGTAATAGCTGATTTTATTTTTGCCTTTGTAGTGTGTGTGTTAAACAATAGGGCATTGAAAAAACATATAAGATACACATTGGATTTTAAAAATGTTATAATAAAGCCGTTTATTGCGGCTGTTGTAATGGCTGTTTTTACAATTGGTTCTTATAAGTTGATTATGACCATAACTAAGTCTAATTCCATAGCAGTAATTTTAGCGATAATTGTAGCTGTAATGGTTTATTTTATAACTTTATTATTGCTTAAAGCGGTTACAGAAGAGGAATTAAAAATGATTCCAAAAGGTCACAAAATAGTAACGATTTTGAAAAAAGCGAATTTGTTATAGTATAGAATTAAATTTTTGGTAAATAATACATGTATCAGAAATGATGGAGGTGTATTATGAAGAATTGGAAAGTTATTATAGCAGTTGCAGTAGTGGTGCTTTTTTTAGGATTATATATAAAAGGTTACAAATATGGAGTAAACTCTGATAATAGTAATATAAGACTCAAGCAAGAGGTAGATACAAATAATCCGGTGCTGAATAATACTGTTTATAAGTACTATATATGTGTAGAAAATGATTACATTGTTGTATATAAAGAAGACGATTATTTAATCTTGAATTGTCAAACTAAATGC
>CAZESO010000238.1:0-4056 GCA_964515325.1 uncultured Roseburia sp.
TAAAACAGCAGCGCAATCAGTACTTCCACCAGCCATACCGGCAGATACCGGTATCATCTTTTTAATCTTAATCATAATATGTGCATTGATATTATGTTCAGACATTAAGAGATAAGCTGCTTTGTAAGCTAAATTGTTCTCGTTGGATGGTAAATATCTGAGATTGGTTTCGATGTCAATTTCAGGTTTACCACTCTTGCTTAAACCTAAAAGGGCTATTTCAATTTTGTCATACAATCCCACAGATTGCATAATCATTTTTACTTCATGATATCCATCCTCGCGTTTTCTTAAAATATCAAGTCCTAAATTAATTTTTCCATGAGCTCTTATATGAAGATAGTGCATAAATCCTCCGTTCCTATTACACGATTATACATTTGTAATACTGTATACAATATTATAAATACATCTTAAATAAAAAGTGGATTTATGTCAAACAAAATTTCGTAAAATTATTGCTAAATCTACCATATTTTATGAATATTTTTTGGGTAATTGCAGACAATGAATATTAGTATAGAAAATGAAGAAGGTAATGGGTTAATTGATATGGAGATAAGCAGTGATATTAAGAAAAATATGGAATTCATTGATGAGTATATAAAGAATTGTGATGATGTAAAAAACATAAAGACATTTGAAGGTGATGATAAAGTAAAAACATGTACCTATTATATGGAAGTTACAATTAATACAACAACATTTGATGGGTTAATAATAGAACAGGAATTAACTACCATAGAGGAGGTTCTTACCAGTCTGATGGCTGGAAATGCCATTAAGTTTATTGATGGATATAATAAAGCTCAGAAGATATTAAGTGTGGGCTACCCGATGATGAGTGTTGGAGAATCAAAAAATGAAAAGGTTTTGAGGGGCAGTAGAGAGGGGTTTGCGGAATCGGTAAAAACAAACACAGCATTAGTCAGAAAAAGGATGAAAAATAACAGCCTTAAAGTTAAGGAAAAGATTATTGGAGTCAGGACAAACACTATGGTTAATGTTCTGTATGTGGACGGCTTAGCAAGACAATCAGTGCTTGATGAAGTTGAAAGACGACTAAATCAAATTCATGTAGACGGTATAAGTGATAGTGGTATTATTGAACAGCTTACAGAAGAGAAGGTTCACTCTCCGTTTCCACAATATCAGACTACGGAAAGACCTGATAAGGCGGTGATGGAGCTTTTGAATGGCAGGGTGATTATATTGGTTGATAATACACCGGTAGCGCTTATTCTGCCAACTAATTATAATAGCTTTTTTCAAACGGCAGATGATTATTATAACAGATATGGGGTGGTTTCATTTGCGAGAATTATCAGATATATTGCGGCTTTTATATCAGTAACTTTGCCGGCATTTTATCTGGCAGTAGTAAATTTTAATCCGGAAATTTTGCCAACGCCATTATTACTGGCATTTTACGAGGCGAGACAATCGGTGCCATTTCCTGCGTTAATAGAAGTGTTACTTATGGAATTGTCCTTTGAGCTTTTGAGAGAAGCCGGAATTAGAATTCCGGGTCCTATGGGAAGTACTATTGGAATTGTTGGAGGTCTTATCATAGGTCAGGCAGCAGTTACGGCAAAGCTTGTAAGTCCTGTTATTGTGATTGTTGTGGCAGTAACGGCGTTGGCATCCTTTGCTATTCCAAATGAAGAGTTATCAGGAGCATTTAGACTTATAAAATATTTTCAAATAATAGTAACAAGCGTATTTGGTGTGTTTGGCATTATTATTACATGGATATTAACGGTAAGTCATTTATCAAGAATGAAAAGCTTTAAGTTTCCATATCTTATGCCCATGGCTTCAGGAGATATAAATGGAAATGAGGATAAAAAGGATTTATTTATAAGATTTCCTCTACATTTACTAAAGAAAAAGAAAATATATGCAAGACCGGAAGAGAGGGATAAATAATGTTTTCTGAAAATAGCAAGGTGTCGGGCAGACAGCTGGGAAGAATGATATTTGTTGAGACGGCGGGAACAACAGCGTTTTTATCATTAAATATATTTGGTAAATATGGTAGCGATGGTATTATAATGATGCTGTGGGTGTATCTGTTTGCAATGATTTATGCTATGGTCTGTTTCAAAGCGGCTAAGTCTGTGGGAAGATTTCAAAGCAAAAAAATATACAGAATAATTCGTGCGTTTATTATGATAGTATTACTTGCTAAATATTTGTGTATGTCGGCAATTGTTTTAAATGCCATAGCAGATGTGGCAAGATTAATACTGATACCGGATGTGTCTTCGTTCTTTATAATTGTAATAACCATTGTGTGTGTGCTGTATTGCATAAATGGTGGAATTGAATCCAGAGGCAGGGCGTGTGAAATATTGTTCTACTCTGTGTTGATACCAATATTAATAATATGTGTTATGCTTATACCTAAGGTGGAGCCAGGCAATATTTTGCCTGAGTTTAGTATGAATTTGAAGTCAGCCGTATGGGACTACTTTATTATAATATGGTTCTTTGTTCCGGGTGAGTTGTTGCTTCTGTCTAAAGATTGTTATGATAATACACCTAAAGTCAGAGGTAATGTATATGCAAGTATAACTCTGTCGGCGGTGGTGAATATTGGAATTTTTGCATCGGCTCTTGGGGTGTATGGCGATGCAACTGTTGCAAAAATGGACAGACCGGTTCTTAGATTGTTGCAAATAAGCGGAATCCCCGGTGACTTTTTGAACAGGCAGGAAGGGATTATGAGTGTATTCCTGATTGTGAGCATGTTTTGTAGTGCATGGGCTCTTATATACCACATAAATGGGCTTATAAGAAATTTGTTTATGCAAAATAATAATGTGAAATCAGCACTTAAAGTGTCCTCTGTTGCTGTTATTCTAATTGTCGCAATTTTCTTTATGTATGAAGGAAAATATAAAGAAAAAATCATATCAGTAAACATAGGTGGAATGGACTTGGAGGAAAGAAAGTTTGTAATGTCAATTATTGTTGAAAAGTCTGATGAAGGTCTGAAAATTCATTATGAAACTGCATCGGGTAATGGAGCAGGTACCGGGGGAACAGGAGAATCGGGAAATGTAAGCAGTTCATTTCAAACAGTCACAGCTGCTACACTTGAAGAGGCAGAAGAAAAGATAGAGTTCGGTAGTGGTGCATATATAGATTATTCGCATATGAAAGTATTTATTATGGATATTGAAGTTATGGAGGATATAGAACTGGTTAAAAATATCGTGACAGAAATCAGTGACGATATAGAATTTGCGGAAAATATAGTGGTATGTGGAATTGATTTAAATGGTGAATTAAATGTAGACAAGGAATATGGTAAGCTCATAGAAGAAATTACAAAGAATCAAGAAAGCTTTAAAGAGTCCGAGGTGTTTAGATTTGATAAGATGTATTCTTTAAAGGAAGGAGCAATTACCATTCCGTTGATTGATAAGGATGTAAAACTTGTAGGAAGCGGAATTGTTACAAATGATGCGGTGTTTTGGCAGTATGTAGGCGAGTAGGTGGTAAAAAACCACCTACTCAAATATATTATTTAGAAAGGTAAGATATTTAAATCGAAATTGAGTGTTGTTGCTATTTATATTTCCTGTGACAGCATTAAATTCGTCTTCGTCCAATACATTTTTCAATAAGTCTTTTGAGTCGTCAGGCAAAACACCATAGGTTGCATCGACAAAGCATAATGGTGGATATAAAATACACCACCAGTTCTTTCCTTCGTGTTTGCCTATTTCTATTCGATATGCAGTGTAGTCACCGGCTGGGAGTGTTACATCACCATAAGATTTGGTTGGGAAAAAATCTTCACAAAAATATGCATTAACAGTGTAGTCATAACCTTCCGAGATAATGATATCCTGGGCTATATCAATAATATTGTCCGTATGCTCTGATAATATATTTTTACTTTGTTCCAAGCTTTGTGATTCAGACATATAAGGATTGAGGTAGTCCACAACAGCATCCTTCACTTTCAGTTTTAGCGCCTGATCGGCTTCGCTATCACTATTAGCAAGAACATGAAATCTAATGACCTTTTCAGCGATATCTTTT
>CAZESO010000239.1:0-4016 GCA_964515325.1 uncultured Roseburia sp.
GAAAGTAAGGGAAGTGAATAGCGCGCGGAAGCTGCGAAAGCAGCGAACCGACGCGATATAAGCTAAAGCGAAAGTAAGGGAAGTGAATAGCGCGCGGAAGCTGCGAAAGCAGCGAACCGACGCGGAGTTCGTTTTGAATGAAACATTTGGAATAATTTAGGTTGAATAAAACTAAGAATAATAGTAAAATATATTATGAAATATTATGCGTTTAAATTTGGAGGATATATGAGTTTAATTGAAGCGATTATAATGGGCTTTATACAAGGTGTTACAGAATTTCTGCCAGTAAGCAGTTCGGGACATCTTGCTATTTTTAAGAATTTTTTTGGATTGAAAGAAGTTGGTGTGGCATTTGATGTTCTTCTTCATTTAGGAACATTGATAGCAGTATTCATCGCTTTTTTTGGTGATATAAAAGATTTGGTCGTTAATGGATTTGGTTTGTTATATGATTGTATAAGAAATACAGGAATTTTTGTAAGTAACAAGATAAAAAAACAAAATAAAGCATACCATCAGGTTATTAATACACCATACAGAAGATTTGCAATGCTTGTAATTGTTACAACAATTCCTACAGGTATTATGGGCATTTTGTTTGATGATATTATAGAGAATGCAAGTAAGGCGCTTATAATACCGGGTATTTGTCTTTTAATAACAGGTGTTTTGTTGCTTATAGCTGATTGTACACCGGAAGGAAAGAAAGATGAAAATGATGTAACATACAAGAATGCTTTTGGAATTGGTGTGTGTCAGGGATTTGCTACACTTCCGGGTATTTCCAGATCAGGAACAACAATAGTTGCATGTCTTGTTAGTAGAATGGATAAAACATTTGCAGTCAAGTACTCATTTATTATGTCAATACCTGTTATATTAGGTGCAGCGATACTTAAAATAAAAGATTTAAGTGAACAAAATATTTCGGGTGGAGAGATAACAAATTATACAGTAGGTATGGCTGTGGCAGCAATTGTCGGATATATATGTATCAAGACAATGCTTAAGGTTGTAAGACAGAAGAAGTACAAAATGTTTGCGTACTATTGCTTTATAATGGGTGCTGTAAGCATTATAGGATTTTTCTTCGTATAAGAAATGATTTAGAATTAGGTAAACGGAGGCAAAGGAATTGGCTAGCGGTAAGAAAACATCGACTGGGAAAAAGTCGACAACTACAAAAAAATCAAATACAAGAAGTAAAGCCGGTACAAAGAGCAAAGCTAATACAAAAACTTCAACTAATACGAAGAATGCTACTAAAGTAAAGGTTAAACAAGAATATATTCCGACTGAAAAGGATATTAAGATAAAAAATGAGATAATAATTCTAGCAGGAGTAGCCATAACAATATTGCTTGAATTAGCTAATTTTGGATTGCTGTCACCATTTGGTGATTATCTTGCATATTTCATGTTTGGATTATTTGGTTTACCAGCATATATATTACCTATAATGGTGTTTATAGGTGTGGCATTTTTTATATCCAATCAGGATAGCAGAAAAGGTATAGTAAAGCTTGTTAGTGCAATAGCATTATACATTTTGATATGTGCCTTGATACAGTTAATATTTATTGGAAATGAGAATGATATTGATGTTCTTGAGTATTATAGTATTTGCGGTGCGGACAAAACAGGTGGCGGTGTTATAGGCGCAATGATAGAAAAAGGTCTATATTCAGTTGTGGGTAGCCTTGGTACATACTTTATTTTGATATTGCTTATAATAATTACCTTAATAATAATTACTGAAAAGTCTTTTATAGGTGGCGTAAAGAACGGAAGTAAGATGGTTTATGATACAGCGAAGAATGATGTGGAAAGAATCAGAGAAACTTCTGTAAATATGGCGAAAGAGCGTAGATATAAAAAGAACCGAAGAATTAATAAAAAGGTTAAAGGTGTGAATATACAAAAGCTTTCGGATGGAAGAGAAAGTGAAGAGGATATACATGAAATAAGAGATATACATGAAAAGCTTCCTGAATATGCACAAGTTTATAGAGGTCATATTGATACTGCACCATATGAAGTTGAAAATCACGAGGAAAAAATGGTTAATACAGAACCTATAAAAACTGTTGAAAGACCTAGAAAAACGCAATCTACGAAATTACATGAAATCACAGATATTGGTGTGGAAATGCAGGATTTGGACGAAGAACATTTGGACGAGGATGGATTGTTTAAACCAAAAGAGCAGATTCATGTTAGTGAAAGTGCCAAAGCGGTTATGAATCGAAAACCTTTTGAAACAGGAAGTACAGTGGTGAAGCGTACAACCAATACGGCAACGACTGACAATACAAGAACGGCTTCTTCGGTGAAAAATGTAAGCGAATCAGGTGGTTTAGCAAAGAATCAAAAGAAAAATAAAAAATATAATCTTCCAAGTACAACAATGCTTAACAAGGGTACGCGACAGAGTAATCCAAATGAACAGTCAGAGCTTAAAGCGGTTGCAAAAAATCTTGAAATTATTTTGGAAAATTTCGGTGTAAGGGCAAGCGTTACGGATTATAGCAGAGGACCTTCCGTTACAAGATATGAGATTCAGCCTGAGACGGGAACTAGACTTAGTAAAATTACATCGTTAGCTGATGATATTAAATTAAACCTTGCTGCTACGGATATCCGAATAGAGCCTATTCCCGGTAAATCAACGATAGGTATTGAAGTTCCAAACAAAGGCAGGGATTCAGTGCTTTTAAGAGATTTGATTGAGACTAAAGAATTATCAGGACATTCTTCTATGCTTGCGTTTCCGGCAGGTATGGATATAGCAGGAAATGTTGTGTTGGGTGATATTGCCAAGATGCCACATATGCTTGTTGCCGGTACAACAGGTTCAGGTAAATCGGTGTTTACAAACTCGATTATTATGAGTATTTTGTTTAGAGCAACACCTAATGAAGTGAGATTCATTATTGTTGACCCTAAGGTAGTAGAATTTGGTGTTTATAACGGAATACCACATTTATTGCAGCCCGTTGTAACAGATCCTAAGAAAGCGTCCAATACATTAAAGTGGGCAGTTGCAGAGATGTCTGACAGATATAAAAAGTTTGCGGACTTAAATGTAAGAGATTTAAAGGGTTACAATGAAAAGATTAAGGGAATGCAGGATGAAAACGGTGAACCGTTAGAAAAAATGCCACAGATACTTATCGTAATTGATGAGTTGGCAGACCTTATGATGGTCGCTGCAAAAGAGGTTGAAGAGTCGATTTGTAGATTGGCACAGCTTGCAAGAGCAGCAGGAATACACCTTATTATTGCAACACAAAGACCATCGGTGGATGTTGTTACAGGTTTGATTAAAGCAAATATTCCTTCAAGATGCGCACTTATGGTGTCATCAGGTGTGGATTCAAGAACAATCATAGATTCGAATGGTGCTGAAAAGCTCTTAGGAAACGGTGATATGTTATTCTATCCATCAGGATATGTAAAACCTGTAAGATTACAAGGTGCATTTGTGTCAGATGCAGAAGTCCAGAAAGTAGTTGATTTCTGGAAAAATCAAGCAGGAAATGAAGTGTATGACAGTAAAATTGAGGAGTATTTACAGTCGCAACCAAGTTCGGGTTCATCAGAAGGTGGAGATGATGATGGTTGGGATGAGTATTTCTATGATGCAGCTAGATTTGTCATAGAAAAAGAAAAGGCTTCAACAAGTATGATTCAAAGAATGTTTAAGGTTGGATTTAACAGAGCTGCAAGGATTGTAGACCAGCTTTATCAGGAAGGAATAGTTGGAAGTGAAGAAGGTACAAAGCCTAGAAAAGTGTTAATGACTCTTAGTGAGTTTGAAGAAAAATACAATTAAGAAATGGAGATTTAAGTATGAAGACAGATATTCAGATTGCACAGGAAGCCGTAATGTTGCCGATTACAGAAGTGGCAGCAGGTATTGGTGTCAGCGCAGATGACCTTGAACTTTATGGTAAGTATAAAGCGAAAATCAGCGATGAATACCTTGATAAAATTAAAGACAACAAAGACGG
>CAZESO010000240.1:0-3989 GCA_964515325.1 uncultured Roseburia sp.
ATTTGGAATAGTTATGGTTTTAAGTATTACAGCAGCAGTTATGGTGATTAATTATTTGATATTTGCCTGCTCAAAGATTAGTCCTTGCTATATTGAATTTGATGATAGGAAAAAAGGAGAGATGAGATTAATGAGAGAGTACAATGAAGGCTTTAAGAAGGTTTTTGGTATGTATGTGGTTACAACTATTATAATTGGATTATTGGTGGTGGCATCATTTAGTTCATTTGTTGCAATGGTATTGATGGCTGTACAGATAATGTATACGGTTGGGGCATTTTTGGCAATGATGTGGATGTATATTAGAAGTGTAATATATTGGGAGAGAGACTTTAGAGAGCAGGAAGCAAGACAAATTAAAGAAATGATAAGTTTGGATTTGGTAGCATAAAATTTGAATATTTATGAAAATAATAGTTGACAAAACTGTTCATATACTGTATATATTAACATATACAGTATATGAACAGTTTTATTTTGCACGAAATATAGTGTCAGTTTGTGAAAAATATGCTGCATAAATAAGAAATGGAGGAGTTACGCATGATTAAAGTTCAAAATGTATCGAAGAGATGGGATGGCTTTGAATTGGATGACATCACATTAGAGATACCCAAGGGATATATTTGTGGTTTGGTTGGTGAAAATGGTGCGGGAAAGACAACGCTCATTAATATGATAGTGGGTTTGTATCGTACAGATATAGGTGACATATTCATTAACGGATATGATATGAGAAAAGAGGAGATTAAAGCAAAAGATGGTATAGGTTATGTGTTAAATGAGGAATTGTTTGACCCATATATATCTTTGGTCGACAATGCTGATGCCTATGGTAAGTATTATAGTAAATACGATAGAGGCAACTTTCTTGAGTATTGTGATAAATTTCAAATCGACAGTAGTAAGAAGCTAAAGGCTTTGTCAAAGGGACAGAAGTTGAAGTTTCAGTTTGCATTTGCTTTATCTCATAAGCCGGATTTACTTATAATGGATGAACCTACAGCAAATTTTGATCCTGATTTTAGAAAAGAGTTTTTTAAGATTTTGATAGATTTTATAGCCGATGGAGAACATAGTGTGCTGTTAGCCACACATCTTACTTCTGACTTGGAAAGAGTGGGGGATTATATTGTATTTATGCATAAAGGGAAAATGGTATTTTCAAAGGACAGAGAATCATTAGAGAATTCTTATCGTCTGGTGAGCGGGGCAAATTATAAGATTAACCTTATTCCAAAGGATAAGGTGGTGCATATTGAAAGGAAAGACGATATGGCAAGTGCATTGGTAAGGCATAGCAGTTTGTATAAATATGATGATGAGGTAAATGTAGCTGTTCCTACCATTGAGGAAATTATGTATCATTATATAAAGGAGAATGCGTATGTATAGTTTGATTTTAAAGGATTATAGAAGTCATTGGAGAAGTAGCTTAAGATGGCTGTTTGATAATGATTTTTCTACAGTTTTAATTATGTTTTTGGTTATGGGGTCTGACCATAAAAGGGCTGATGCGGCATTGACCATAACTATTCCGTATATATTATGTTTGGCATTATCCAGAATGTATGGTGGTTGTATGAGTAAGACATTATATCTGTGCCCACTGGATTCTGAGGGAAGAAAAGAATATATGAAGAAAAGTATAAGACTTCGTATCATAATGTCTATTTCCATATATATGGTGTTGAGTTTGATTGTAATGGCATTTGGAGCTTTTTCTATAAAAAGGTTTTTGTCATGGCTGTATTTTATGATTTGTGTAAGCTTTTCGTTTAACACATATACAAGACCTAAGAGAGTTGAAACCAGATACGCTACAGATAAAGTATATCCTGTAAAAGGTGATTATGAGTTATGGAATTTTTGGACACAGTTTACAGCCACTATTTCTATTATTGCGATGGCAGGATACAGAGGTGGAAAGGTGTCTACAGTTGAGCTTGTGCTGGGGTGTATTTTATTCGTACTCCAAGGAATATGGGCAATAGTTATGGTAAAGAAATTCCACAAGCAGGTAATAGAACAGGCTGCTTTTTATGAGTAGAAGAGGTGAAGAAGATGAACATTATTATTCGTCCCCAAGGGACATTGGCCATATATGAACAAATTACTAATCAGATGAAAAATGCCATCATTACAGGTGAACTGGCAGAGGGAGAAGCATTACCATCAATCCGTGCTCTTGCTGCAAAGCTTGGTGTTAGTGTTATAACAACGAAGAAGGCATACGAGACTTTGGAGCAGGAAGGACTTATTCGTTCCGTGCCGGGAAAGGGGTTCTATGTATGTAAATATAATACGGATTATCTAAAGGAAAAGCATTACATTGAGATTGAAAAACGAATGGAAGAATTGATTGAGGATTGTGCTAAAGCAGGAATGAGCAAGAAGGATATAGTGGATATGATTGATTCACTTATGGATTAGAAATGAGGAATATATGATAGAGTTTAAAAATGTAAGTGGAAACACTAAAAAGTTCAATTTAAAAGACATATCTTTCTGCGCACCAACAGGTTTTATCACATGTATGACAGGTGTAAACGGAGCAGGAAAGACTACACTTTTTCATTATATTATTGATGAAAAGGTGAAATATACAGGAGAGATATTGGTTGATGGGGAAAATATCAGAGATGATTTTGCAAATTTTAAAAATAAGATGGCATTTATTTCCGATGAGAAAAGGTTTTTTCAGGATTTATCCATAGCTGATAATATACGAATGATGTCATTGTTTTTTGAACAATGGGATAATGAATTATTTTTAAAATATATGAAAGAGATGGAAATACCTATTGGGAGACGGTTGTCTGCACTTTCCAGAGGAGAATATCTCAAGTTTCAGATGGTATTTTCTATGGCTCATGGAGCAAAGCTTTATCTATTAGACGAAGCTACAGCCGGCATGGACCCTGTGTTTAGAAAGGATTTCTTTAATTTACTGCATGAGCTTATAGCAAAGGAAGACATTACAATTCTTATGACAACACATATTGAGGAGGAGGTTAATATACATATGGATTATGTTGGATACATGGAAGAAGGAAGACTGGTGTCCTTTAAGGAAGTGGAGGGAATGTAATGGATAAGATGAAGAAGTTTGATGAAAGATTAAAGAATGTTAATTCATATGATTTTTTGATGACGAATGTATGTAAGTATTTTTTTTCAGTAATTGGAGTGTTTTTTATGGCATTATATATAAGGGATAGTATACCTATGCGGATTGGCACTTATTGGTTGATTTATTACGCGGTTTATTTACATGTAAAGCCCTATCTTTATACGAAAAATGGCGAACAGAAGGTTTCGGTTTATGGGATAATGAGAGATATTCCTATTAATAAAAAGGATTATGTAAAATCCAGAATAAATCATATGATAGATTATGGTAAAAAGGTGTTGGTATGCTGTGTTGTTGGAAGAATAGTAGTTATGGGAGCGTATGAGGATTATTCGTTTCAAAATATACTAGATTCATTAGCATTAATTGTTACTGCGATTATAGCAACAGTATTTTTGAGTGTAGATGCGATTTATTCAAGTATGAAAGAATAAATAAAGGAAGTGGCTATTGCTATAGTAAGCATTGGTCACTTCCTTTAATGTTATTGAATGTCTTTGATTTTTTTTTCACAGAGAGTTTCAATCATATAATTCAAATCTTCCAAATTGTATATACCATTTTCGATAAAATATCTTATAATAAGGTCTTCTTTTCTTGAGTTAGCCAAAGTATAAGAAACAGTATAGATAAGTCTTCTTGTTTCTTCAATATTAAGCTTTAAAGCGAAACACAAAATAATAGCTTCAGCTTTGGAAGGAACATAATTAAGATTGTTCTTTAATGAATCAACATACTTGGAAGACATATTTGCCTTTTCAAGAAAATGTAAAGCATCACCTTTGTTGCTTTTTAAATATTCTAAAACAATTTTAGCATATGTGTCCGGATTACCGTGATTTTCATACCATTCATC
>CAZESO010000241.1:0-3985 GCA_964515325.1 uncultured Roseburia sp.
GAAGAAGATAAAGAAGAGTTATTTGACAGAATAGAAAAAGGGGATAAAGAAGCCAGAGATTTGTTTATTCAGGGAAACCTAAGATTAGTTTTAAGTATTATTCAAAGATTTAATAATAGTAATGAGGATGCTTCAGATTTATTTCAAATTGGTTGTATAGGATTAATTAAGGCATTGGATAATTTTGATAGAACATTAAATGTGAAGTTTAGTACCTATGCAGTGCCAATGATAATTGGAGAACTTAAAAGATATTTAAGAGATTATAATACAATCAGAGTATCCCGTTCTTTGAAGGATATTGCGTATAAGGCAATATATGCCAGAGAAAAACTTATGAAGGATAGTCAAAAGGAACCGACCATTGAAGATATATCCAAAGAAATAGAAATTCCTAAAGAGGATATAGTTGTGGCATTGGATGCTATTCAGGCACCAGTATCCTTATACGAACCTGTATATACTGAAGGCGGGGACACACTTTATGTAATGGACCAAATCAGTGATAAGAAGAGCAGGGAAGAAAGTTGGATAGAGCAGTTGTCTTTAAAGCAGGCTCTTGAAAAATTGTCTGACAGAGAAAGAAATATTGTTGAATTAAGATTTTTTAAAGGTAAAACGCAGACAGAAGTGGCTGATGAGATAGGAATAAGTCAGGCACAGGTCAGCAGACTGGAAAAGAATGCATTAAGAAATATGAAAATTTATTTGGAGTAAAGAATTGTATAATCATAGTGAAACTAATTGTGTGCGAATATGTGATTTGAAGACAAAAGAAGTTATAAATGAATGTACTTGTAAACGGTTGGGATGTGTATGTGATTTAGAAATAGATATCTGTACCGGATGTATACTGAATATTATAGTGCCTGGTCCTGCAAGATTTTGTGGGGCCTTTGGCAGAGATATGGAGTTTATAATTCCATTTAAATGTATAAAATGTATAGGAGATGACATTATAATAGTAAATATTGATGAGAAAAATGTGTTACATAAATGTGAGCAAAAGGATAGGATGAAGGATATATTTTTTAACTTTTAAAGGGAGATTACAATTCGCATAGGGGCAATTGGCGCGCGCACCAATAGCCTTTATGCGAATTGTAGGATTTACCTTGACAAAGTATATTTTTTCGTTAAAATAAAGGTATATTTAAGAAGTGGAGGGAATATACATGAAGTGTCCTTTTTGTAGCAAGGAAAATACAAGGGTAATTGATTCAAGACCAGCGGAAGATAGTAGTGCTATTAGAAGACGTCGTCAATGTGATGAATGTGGAAAGAGATTCACAACCTATGAAAAGGTTGAAAGTATTCCTCTTATAGTTATAAAGAAAGATAATATAAGGGAAGCTTATGATAGGTCAAAGATTGAAGCAGGCGTACTTCGTTCGTGTCACAAGAGACCGGTATCTGTATCTCAGATTAATACATTGGTTGATGAGATAGAAACTGCGATTTTTAATCTTGAAGAAAAAGAGATATCAAGTAATACAATCGGAGAGATTGTAATGGATAAGATGAAGGATTTTGATTCCGTTGCGTATGTAAGATTTGCATCCGTTTACAGAGAGTTTAAGGATGTGAATACATTTATGGACGAGATTAAGAAAATATTAGATAAATAGGTGAGCTATGTTAAAGAAACTATATCCGAAGAAATATGTTGAAAGTACATATGTTATAGATTTTGAAAAGTGTTATAAAAAGGGATTTAGAGGGGTTCTTTTTGATATTGATAATACTTTGGTTCCTCATGGTGCACCGGCTGATGATAGGGCGGTGGAACTTTTTAAGAAGTTAGATGAGATAGGCTTTAAGTATTGTTTAATATCCAATAATAAAGGACCTAGAATTATACCTTTTGCAGAGGCTGTCGGAGCGGAGAATTATATTGTTGATGCCCATAAGCCTATGGTGAAATCGTATAAGAAAGCCATGGAACTTATGGATACCGATGAGACTAATTCAATGTTTGTAGGAGACCAGATATTTACAGATGTATTTGGTGCCAATCGTGCAGGTATGTATACAATTCTTGTGAAACCAATACATCCAAAGGAAGAGATACAGATAGTGCTTAAGAGGTATCTTGAAAAGATAGTATTAAAGTTCTATGAAAGAGACAGGAGAAAAAAAGAAGATAGAAAAAGCAAATAATAATAAAAATAAAGCCTGGTGCAGATGCGTCAGGCTTTATATGTATTTATATTAAATATTCCCCAAAGATATGATTAATATGATTCGTAATAAATCTCACTATCAACTAAAGGTTCTTTGGTGATGTAATCAATATTATCTTTATCGTTTGTAAAGAAGAATGTATGATATTCCTTGTAAGTATCATAGCCTTCAGTCATTATGCAGTCAGCAAATACAATGTATTTAGCGGAATCTGCGTCTGCATAATTTGACATAAACTCTTCAACAGAAGCTAATAACTTATCATAGCTTTCGTATTTTTCTTTTCTTGATGAATCATCATAATCGAAATCTGCTTTTGTAGATTCGGAAAATCCTGCTAAACCAATCTGCTTATATGTTTCAAGTTCATATACAGTAAAACTGATATTGCAGAAATTGTTTCCTTCATACAATGAATCCATTTTCATAAATAAATCAGAAATGTTTTTTACATTTTTCTTTTCAGTTTCAGCTCTGTCTGCAAGAATGTCAAGTGCAGTCTGAAGAGCTTTTGGTGTTTCGGATGAAATATATAAATCAAAATATAATTCTCCGGTATCTGTCATTGTTGAAAGATATAAATTCATAAAGTTATTAGTATTGTTTTCATTTAAACCTATTACGGATGGAATGGTTTCAAAAGGGATTTCTTTAAGATCGCTCTTTAATGCAGAAACAATCTTATGTATCTCTTCTGTTGAAAAGTATTCATCACCCCATGTTATCTCATAGTCATCTGGAAGTGTACGTAAAGCTTCAATATAGGCTGTATTATTTGTAAGCAATTCCTGAAACTCTACATATTCATTTTCATCTAAGTATATTGTTCGTTCAGCAGAAGAAAAACCATCTTTGAATTTAATAGTTATTTCATTTGTTTTTCCGTAAACAGAAGAAAAACTTATTTTGTCATAATTTTCGCTTGTAACATATTTTTTATATGCATCCATTTGCTCTGACAATTTTTCTGTAACAAATGTTAAAAGCTTTTCATCTGTAAATTTGATATTGGAGATTTTATAATTATTATAATCGTAATCCTCTTCAAAATAATAATAAGATTTTGAATATTGAATATAATCAACTTCTGATGCATTAGGACTATAATTAATCATATTATTCTGCGCAATATTAAGTGTGAAATATACAATTACACACAAAACAATAATTGCAGGGAATGAAGCTAATACATTAAGCATATTTTTAACTTTCTTAGTGGTTAACATTTCAAAAACAGTCATACCACAGAAGGCTACAAAAATATATGTTAAAAACTCAATCCAAAACATAGAGTCTTTTTCAGAGGCGCCATTTATAAATAAGGTATGTGTTGATAAAAGGCAAAAAACAAAACCTATGCCAATTCTGATTGAATGTTGAGCAAAAGGATTTCTGGATGAACTTTCTGCCTGTTCGCTCTTTCTTTTGTTAAAAAGTACAAATGCAACAGATATATATATTATACCTAACACCAGTGTGTAAATTGTTGAAAAACCTAAAATGCTTGTAGAAGAAGACGTTTCCCCGTACATAAATATACTGCATATCTGATCCCAAATAAGGTTCGTGTCATTTGAAAACAGACCAAAACTTGCATTGTATGGCAATATGTTGTTAAGAGAAGATGCCAAAGCGTCCGTTGTTATTGAAATAACTGCTCTTGGTCCAAATATTATGCCTAATGCAAAAATGATGTTAGTGAAAAAAGTACCTGTCATTGAACTTGATAATAAACATACACCAAGGCAAAGTATCATACAAACAAACGTATTAAGGGCATATTTTAATGCACCGGCAGTAT
>CAZESO010000242.1:0-3963 GCA_964515325.1 uncultured Roseburia sp.
AAACCTTGACTTTTTTTCAACAATTTCTGCCTGTCCGCCCTCATATATAATCTTAAATCCTTCTGACATCTCACAAATCTCCATAATACATAATATTTATTAATTCTAATTTATTTTCTATTTACTCTCCGCCCATTCTATCATAAAAAATGTAAAATACCAATGTATAAAAACTATTTTTTTGGTCAATGATTAAGACACAATTTTGTAACATTATTTAATATTTTTACACTTTATTTATATTACCTATTTTGTTATAATGTAAATTGTATGTTTAAAAGAATAATCAAATTTCATATATTAGGTTATAGAAAGGACATTTCACTATGAATTATGGTAAAAAGAGTCTTGTGGAAAAGCATAAAAATCTTGTATCCACAAATCGCAAAGTAACACATAAAATACTCATAACCATATTTAAGACTTTAGTTTTTCTTATTATTTTAGTGGTTGCTGCTACAGGCTTCCTTGGTCTTGGTATGGTTAAAGGTATAATTGATGGTGCTCCGGATATTGAAAATGTTAATATTGCACCAGTTAGTAAATTAACAACTATTGTTGATGCAGAAGGCAATGTTGTTGAAGAGCTTATAACAGACGGTTCAAACCGTGTACCTGTATCTATTTCCGAGATACCTGAACATTTACAATATGCATTTATTGATATCGAAGATGAACGTTTTTTAGCTCATAACGGTATTGATGTTAAAGGTATTCTTAGAGCAGGTGTTATATTTATCACAACCTTCGATGCTTCTCAGGGTGCCAGCACAATCACTCAGCAGTTACTTAAAAACAACGTTTTTGAAGATGGTGGTTTCGAGTCAAATATGGGCGCTCTGATTAAGCGAAAAATTCAAGAACAATACTTGGCTTTAGAGCTTGAAAAGGTTGTCAACAAGGATATTATTCTTGAAAATTACCTTAATACAATTAACTTAGGTGGTGGAACATATGGTGTTCAGGCTGCAGCTACAAAATATTTTAATAAGAGTGTTTCTGATCTTACAATTTCAGAAAGTGCTGTTATAGCGGCTATTACAAGTTCACCAAGCAGATATAATCCAGCAGTATATCCTGAAAACAATGCCGTTCGTCGTGAAATAGTTCTTAATAATATGTACGATAACGGACATATTACAAAGGCCGAACTCGAAGAAGCTCTTGCAGATGATGTTTATGCTCGTATTCAGAGTAACACAGCAACCAATTCAGCTTCTAACCCATATTCATACTTTACTGATGCTTTGATTGAACAGGTTCTTAATGATTTAGTTGAAGAAAAAGGCTACACAGAAGCTCAGGCAACTAATGCTCTTTATAGCGGTGGTCTTACTATTTATACTACTCAGGACCCTGTAATGCAGGAAATTGCAGACAGAATTTTATCTGATCCTGAAAACTATCCTGCTAACTCTCAATATTCAGTAGAATGGAAAATGTCTGTACTTACTACTGAAGTTGATGAAAATGGTGAAAAAATACAACAGCACTACTCTCATCATGATATTTTATATTATCATAGAATTTTACTTGAGAATTCTTCATTCAGACTTTTGTTTGATACAGAAGAGGAAGCTCAGGCTTGCATAGATGAATACAAAGCATACATCTTAAAAGAAGGTGAAGAAATTGTAGCCGAAACATATATGACTACAATTCAGCCACAGGCATCTATGACAATTATTGATCAATCAACCGGTCAGGTAAAAGCTATTGTCGGTGGTCGAGGTGACAAAACTACAAGTCTTTCACTTAACAGAGCTACTGACAGTACCAGACAGCCTGGTTCATTATTTAAAGTATTAGCTGCCTTTGGTCCTGCTATTGACAGATGTAATTACACCATCGCTTCTGTTTTTGATGATGCTCCATATGCATACTCATCAGGTCAGGAAGTTAAGAACTGGTGGGGTTCAAGATACTATGGTCTTTCTTCAATAAGAGAAGGTATCAAAGAATCCATGAATATCGTAGCAGTTAAATGTCTTGCTGAAATCGGTCCTGAAATCGGTTTTGAATATTTGCAAAACTTTGGTTTCACTACATTAGTTGAAAGCCAGGAAAACTCAAATGGGGGATATGATACTGATATCACCGAATCCCTTTCGTTGGGCGGTATTACAAATGGTGTTACTAACTTAGAAGTTTGTGCTGCTTATGCTGCCATTGCCAATGAAGGTACTTATATTGAACCAACATATTATACAAAGATTGTAGATTACAATGGTCGAGTAATTATTGATAAAACAGCTGAAAGCCATCAGGTTATAGAAGAATCTACCGCTTTTCTTTTAACTGATGCAATGCATACCTGTGCTACAAGCGGTACCGGTTACCCTGCAAATATTGCCGGACAGTACACAGCCATTAAAACCGGTACTACCTCAAACGAATATGATATTTGGACAGCCGGTTACACACCTTACCTTACAGCCGTTGTATGGAGTGGTTATGATGAAAATACTAAACTTTCAGAAACTAATTACAGAAATATAATTTGGAAGAAGGTTATGACAGAAATAAATGAAGCTAAAGGTTATTCTTATAAAGAATTTAAAGTTCCAGACTCCATTGAAACTGCAACTATTTGTACTAAATGTGGTTTGCTTGCCGTTGATGGTGTATGTGATAATGTAAGTAATTATCAGACTGGCGAAATTTCAAGCTTTGTCAAAGAAGAATATTTTGCAAAAGGCACAGTTCCTGAAGAGGTTTGTGTATGTCATGCTCAATATACACTTTGTACACTTTCAGGAAAATTAGCTTCTGATGATTGTCCTTCTGCCAATAAGGTAGAAAAGGTATATATGACCAGATTTAAAGGCACAGAAGGCATAACAGATGATACACCTTTTGAATTACCAACAAATATCGAAGGTACAGAATGTCCTCTTCATTAATAAAATAATAATCCTAATTGAATAGATCTCTTGTAATTTGGTAATAATAAGCATATATCTTTTGATATGTGCTTATTATTTTTTACAAGGAGGTCATTTATGCCAGAGCAGGTATTTATTCAAATAAAAAAATACATCCATTCTTCTTCAAATAAAATTACTATCAAAGATGTTGCAAGTATTCTTTGTGATAATCAACATATCACAGACAAAATAAATTCCTTATGCATTTACAAATTTACCGGTGAAAAAAAGAAACGAGTTGTACTCTCATCTCTTTATATTATCAAACACATACAAGAAGCTGTTAAAAATATAGATATTGCGCCTCTTGGCTCAACAGATATCGTAGTAAAATATGAACCTCATCCGGTTAACAATAAATTTATTGAATTAGTAAAGGTTATTTTTATATGCCTTACTACAGCTGCCGGTGCCGGTTTCAGTATTATAGCTTTCAATAGTGATGTAAATATAGATGCCATTTTCAACACATTACATCAAAAACTAAATATAACTGATACAACCAACTTTGTAATTTTGGAGATTGCCTACTCTTTCGGTATACCTCTTGGTATTATGACTTTTTATAATCACTTTGGAAACAAAAAATTTTCCACCGATCCTACACCTCTCGAAATAGAGATGCGCTTATATGAAGATGATATAATTGATACAATTATAGATGGAGATAATCGTGAGGAGGATTGCTAAAATGAAATTTGTTTTTGTGTTAATTGGTCTTAGCTGCGGCATAATCACTGCCGGAGGAATATTTGGTTTAATAACCAAACTACAATTAATTACCAGATTTGCAGATGCTTCAAAGACAACACATTACCTAAAACACTATGAATCCTCTATATTATGGGGTGCTACTATAGGAAATATAATTTATCTTTTCCCATTAAAAATTAATATCCCTTTTGACGCTATCATCTTTATAGGATTTGCTATTTTTGCAGGAATATTTGTAGGTTGCTTAGGTATGGCTTTGGCTGAAACATTAAATGTTACAGCAGTTTTTTCCAGAAGAATGCGTCTTAACTCACACTTAGGA
>CAZESO010000243.1:0-3927 GCA_964515325.1 uncultured Roseburia sp.
GTAACAAAAAATATGCCGTATTTATGCGGCTTGTGGCGTTTCGCAAACGCCTATTGTCTAAGAAGATAAAAGGAGTAGTTATAGCTCCTGATGGTTTAGTAGCTCCGGTTGCATATGGTAATCATTTTTATGCATATGTTGATGAAGGAAATAAGAATAATGAGGATATAGATGATTGGTATGATTATAGGAAATTTCCATATAGAAGTTACTGTTATGGTTGGACATTGTATAAATATACTCAAACTTATTCAAAAAAAGGAGTTTCTATAGGATATGACTCAGGAGAACAAATGGATATATCTAGTTTGTCAACATATTTAGTAACAACAGGATATGTATCATATAAGTAGAGGTGTTTTATGATTAAAAAGAAGAAAAAAGTTATAAGCATAGTAATAATATTAACTATGGCGTTGATGCTTGTTTTTATTGTATATCTAAAAAATAGAAAAATTGAATCAGTAGAGTATTATAGTGATTATTCAAGAATTTTTGGAGAATTTACAGCCAAGACCGCAAGTGAGTTGCTGAAAGACAAAAAGGAGAATACATGTTATTCATCAGTAAGTTTGTTTGCAACAATGAGTTTGATTTCTGAAACAACAGAAAGTGATACCCAAAAACAAATATTATCATTATTAGGCATGAATTCTATAGATGAACTGGAAGATTACTACAAACAAATGTTAGGTGATATTGGAGAAAAGACGGAAACATCAAAAATAGTATTGGCTAATTCGTTTTGGATGGCAGGCAATTCCTTAAGTAATGTGACTAACGAAAAAGTGGATAGTATGATTCAAGCCTTAGATTGTGAAATGTTTTTAAAAGAAGAAATATCGGCTACTGAAATTAACAGTTGGGTCGAGGAAAAAACAGAAGGTTTAATTAAAAATATGTTGAGTGCTGGGGATGTGCCTGAAAACATGACATTTGTAAATACATTATATTATAAGTCAAAGTGGATTGCTCAAGTTAAAGAAAAATCAGTGGAACAAGCCTTTTATCTTGAAAATGGAAACAGTGTGCAGACAACCTTTTTAAATATAAGTAAGCAGAATTTAGAATATTTTATTACTGATGAATATACTTGTGTATTGATTCCTATGGAAATTGGGGAAGTGGTGCTGATTTTACCAAATGAAGATGTTGACTTGCAAAGTATTATTAGTGAAAATGACATAAATAACATAATGGCAACATCTATGGATGAAGAGAAAAAAATCAGTGGTACAGTTAGTTTGGAATTTCCAAAGTGTGATATTGAGTATAGTGTTTCTACTGAAAATATTAATGAAGTATTAGAAAAATTAGGATGCTCAGATTTATTTAATAATGCACAATGGGTAAATGGTATTGTTGGTGGTGATATTCAAATAATCCAAAATACAAGATTCATGTTTAATGAAGAAGGTATAGAAGGAGCTGCAGCTACAGCAGCAGTTAATTATATTGCGCGAGGCGCTAGTGAGGAAGAACCACTAAATGTGATTTACAATCGTCCGTTTATGTACATTCTTATGCAAGATGAAATACCATTGTTTATAGGAACTGTCTATAACCCGGCAGATTGATTTTGGCATTAGGATAAAAAAATATAAGTAGGAGGTACAATCTATGAAAAAGAATATATATTTATTAATCATAATGTTAATGTTTACATTAGTTGGTTGTGAAAGTGGAGATAAACAAGAAGAACAGCAGAATAGTACTGTGGAAAATAAAGTTGAGACAGAAGAAACAGAGAAGAAAGACAACAATGAGCATATAGATAGAGAATTCCGCTATGGTACTTATAGTGATGGGAATTTTAGTTTGTTAAAATATTGTGTCGGTGGTGTCTTTTATGAGCTTGAGGAAGGTGAGGTTATATACTATTTTGCGACAGAGGAAATAGGCTATGATAAGATTCCACAGGAATTTTATGAAAGTGTTAATAAATAATACAAAAATTAGAAATTAATTTATTAACAATAAATGATAAGAATATATTTTATGAATTTAAATTTGATGGTGATAGTCTTGCTTTGCAGAGATACAATGAATTTATAAAAGCGTATAAGAATTGTATAAAAGTAATTCTTATTCCTATTACAATTTGTAGCGTGGTAGGGATGTATATAGTGAATATGTTATTGGAGAAGAAAGAATATGAAAACGGACAACTAAAGGATAATAGATAAATTAAACAATTTTACATTTACGATGGGATGTGCAGTAACGGAAATAGGTGGAGCGTTTATTTGGGTATTCCAAATGTAACAGCTCCATTATTTGAAATTCCACACCTATTATATGAAGAGCCGATTAATGTTCAGCTTAGTTTAAAGATATGTTTTGAGACTGCGACAGTTGGTATTTATAGTGTGCACGAATACTATAGAATGTATAACAGCATATATCAGTTGTATTATAAACAAAATACCGGTAATGCTCATTGATATTCATATAATGCAAGAAAAATTAGAAGATTTGGCATTGTTTCTTTCAACTTCTGGTAGTACAGGTGAATCAAAGCATGTAAGAATTAGTTACAATAATTTATACTCTAATACAAAAAGCCTAGTTAGTACACTTGGTATAAAACATAATGATAAAGATATTACATCACTGCCTAATTAATAGGTATTAATCATAGCCTAATTAAGAGTGATATATTGTTACAGATGTATCAAAAATAATTACAAATTGGTTAAGTTTAACATTTAATTGTTGTTATATGGTATTATAGTCCTATTAGAATATGTTGGAATGATACAATAGGAGAAAGTGTTAGTATGGATAAGATTGCAAATAAGCTAAAACCTTATAATATTCATAGGGTATTTATAGGTGCGGAATTACTGGTATATATGCTTATATATTTGTTTGCGTATACGGATTTTGATGAAAGTGTAACAAATATGATAGAGCAGGACGATTTTGATTGTATATTATATATGTCTATGACCTTTATTGGGATTTCGTTTATATTAACAATGATAAAAGTATGGTTGTTTAAAAGTGATAAAGAGATAAAGATGAGTGTATTGTCTATTATCATAAATTTAATTAGAATTTTCTGGCTCAGTATTGCGAGAAGTTCCGTTTGTGATGGCGTAAATATGGCTGTTAGATATGGTGATGATATAAGTCGAATGCATTTAGACAGAGCATTGATATTGATGGATATATTATTTGTACTTTTAGTTGCTGGAATTGTGATGGCTATATTGACTTTTATAATAAAGAAGCTTAATGGTGATAATAATGTTGAAAAAAAGAAAAAACGGGAATATGTTATAAATGTATTTTCTTATGCAAATATTCTTATTGCACTGATGGGATTATTTATGATTGCAAATTACAATTTGGAAGAATATGGAGAAATATATTTAATGGAATTATATATGCCTAATTGGGCGATGTCCTTTCCTTTTTTTCTTTTGACAGCTATAGTGGGTGAAATGTTTATAAGAAGGAAGTTACACATATTATTGATTCCATTGTATTGTGTATTTGTTATGGCTATACGATATACAGGATGTAGATTTTATTCTGAGAATGTTCTTACTGCATATGACGGAGCGGTAAGATATATAATATTCTTCTGTTTGGCGTTTGTATTATATTTGGTGTATAAAGTGGCATATAGATATGGCAAGAAAAAGGGGAATGATGTATGAAATATAGCGAAAGAGTAATAAAGATTTGTTTATATATTATACTGGGTGCTTACGGATATTTTTATATTTTTCTGTTTAATGGATTTAATTTAATGGAGATGACAGAAATAGCAACTGTAGTAATATGGAATTATGCAAAATACGTTATTATTGCTATGGGTAAAACACTGGTTGTTGCAATAATAATTTATGGATTTCATTTACAGAAGAATAGAATAATATCAAGTGTTGTGACTATTATATTAGTACCATTAGGGAT
>CAZESO010000244.1:0-3922 GCA_964515325.1 uncultured Roseburia sp.
GGGTGATGAATCAGGATATTTAGAAGCTTTATATACATATGAAAATGATGATGCATACAAATGTCAGGTTGAGTTAGGTGTGTTTGATAATGATTATACAATTAATCCGTTATCAAGTGTAGAGTATAGTATAATATCATTTGGTAGTATTTGGGATACATTAGTTGACAATAAAGGTATTGAAAATGCATGTGCAATTTTTCTTGAAGCAACAATGAGAACATGCTACTGGGGTGATTATGAAGAATACCTTAACTATGCTATAGATTCTGAATCAGGTGCAATCGGACTTTATGAATCAGAAGTAATTTACTTCTCAGAATGCTTAATGTATTATACAGGTATTAGTACTGATTATTTAACAGAAGAAACAACAGCTAGATTTGATCAGGTAGCTATAGATGTTCTCAAGAAGGTTAAATGGGAAATAAAGGATATTGAAGTTAATGTATTTGAAGAAGGTACTGTAACAATGGATATTTATCCAACAGATTTCTTCTATGTTATTGAAGAAGATATAATTGCTGCTATAGAAGAATATAATGCAACATATTCAGAAGAAGCGATTAACGCAATGACAGATGAAGAATATGCTGCTGCTGAAGAAGCTTACATAGAATCAGTATTAAAAGTATTAGAAGCTAAGGTTAGCGAAGCAGGAACATTAGATGCTGTTGAAAAGGAATTTGAATTAGATATTTATGGTGCGATGATTAGTAATGATGATTGGACTGTAGTTGACGATCTTATTATGAATTTATCAGAATAATATGAAAAGAAGTAAGGTTTTTGTATACCTTACTTCTTTTTTTCTGCAAAAATTAAATAATTATTTAATAAAAGTCAGAATTGCAAGTACTACACCTACAACTACATAAATTTCAATAAGTGTACCTACGATGCCAACCAAAAGACCGATTAAAGGAATCTGGCTAACAAAACCAAGGATAACACCAATAATAGCTGCCGCTACAACATAAATTACAATAGTAACAACAAGGCTTTTTATGTCATTTTTATTTACGCTGTTGTTGAGTGGAAAATATGGTAATAATTTTTCCATTTTGGAACCTCCTAAAAAATTTTATATATATAGATAGTATCGCAATTGTCGCAAAAAGTCAATTTTGGTATTGAAAAATGTGGTTGAGATATATTGTAATTGAATGAAATTCGTATGTAAACAACCTCGACTTTTAGGAATTAGATTGATTAATTGTATAATATGGTATATTCTATCATTAAGTGTAAATAATATTTGTAAATAATAGCAGAGGAGGTACAAGATTATGGCAGTTACAGTAGTTACAAAAAGTAATTTTCAAGAAGAAGTGATGGAAAGTGAAAAAACAGTGCTTATAGATTTCTGGGCAAGCTGGTGTGGCCCATGTAGAATGCTTTCGCCAATAGTAGATGAAATAGCAGAGGAAAACACAAATATTAAAGTTTGCAAGGTGAATGTTGATGAAGAAGGTGAACTGGCAGAAGAGTTTAATGTAATGAACATTCCAACACTTGTTGTTATAAAAGGTGGAAAAGAAGTGACAAGAATGGTTGGAGCAAAACCAAAGAAGCAGATTCTTGCAATGTTTGAGTAGGATGTGAAAATATGAACAATATTTACGATGTGATTGTGATTGGCGGAGGTCCTGCCGGATATACTGCTGCATTATATGCGGTTAGAGCAGGACTTAAAACTCTTGTATTAGAGAAAATGTCTGCCGGCGGGCAGATGACACAGACAGCCCAGATTGACAATTATCCCGGATTTGAAGAAGGAACTGACGGATATACTCTTGGTATGAAAATGCAGGAACAAGCTGAACGTTTTGGTACAGAAACGAAAAATGAAGAGGTGATTTCGGTTAAATTATCAGGTAAAGTAAAAGAGATAAAGACTGATGATGGAGAATATTTGGCTAAGGTTGTTATCATTGCAACCGGAGCTGACCACAGACATTTGGGTCTGGAAAATGAAGCAAAGCTGATAGGAAAAGGTGTAGGTTACTGTGCAGCTTGTGATGGTATGTTGTACAAGGGTAAAACAGTTGCTGTTGTAGGTGGAGGAAATTCTGCTACAGCAGATGCTTTGTTATTATCAAAGATTTGTAAAAAGGTTATTTTGATACATCGAAGAGATACTCTTAGAGCGGCGAAGATAAATGTTCAGGCATTAGATGGTATTGAGAATCTAGAGTTTTGTTGGAACAGCATAGTGACTGATATTATTGGTGATGATAGAATTACTGCTGTTAAAGTAAATGATGTGAATACTTGTGCAGAAAAGCTGATTGAATGTGAAGGTTTATTTATCAGTATTGGCAGAGCACCTGCTACAAAGCTTTTTGAAGGACAGCTTGAAATGGATGAAAATGGGTATATTAAGGCTGACGAAAGTACATGTACCAACATGGAAGGTGTATATGCTGTCGGTGATGCCAGAACTAAGATAGTGCGTCAGATTGTTACGGCTGTGGCAGATGGTGCTGTTGCAGTGTATCAGGCGGAGAAGTATTTGGCAGGAAATCAGTAAAGATTTCTTAACTTAATATTAAGATTTATTGTAAAATAATATATAGTGTGGTATAATTTAGTGGATAATATATTATCTATAAAAGTGTAAAAACGCTAAAACGGACAATATTTTATCTACTATTTTTGATTGGAGAAAGTATGAATACTTATCAATGGCAAACTGCAGAAGAGATGAATCGAGAATTGGCAAAAAGAGTTAGAAATATTCGTAAAAGAAGAAAAATATCTCAGGAAGAATTAAGTGTTAAGAGTGGTGTTAGTTATGGTTCTATTAAGAGGTTTGAGACAACAGGGATGATATCATTATTGTCTCTGACAAAGCTTGCTATAGCATTGGATTGTACAGGAGATATTTCAAATTTGTTTACTAATATTGCATATAATAACATTCAGGAGGTAATCGATGAAAACAAGTAAGATTTTATATGTATATTATAAAGACAGACTTGTTGGAACTTTGGCGAGTACCAGTTCAAATAAGGTTGCTTAAAAAGGCATGTGAATTAGAAAGGAGAAAATTATGGTATTATGCATTGCTTTAGCTCCATGCAAGGTCTTTTAGATAGGATTGTATGGAGTATAAAAACTATCTTAAGACTTTGCAAATTGTTCGATTATAAAAAGATAAGGAGCAAAGTCTATGAAACAATTTTTATTATTATGGATTACACAGTCATTTTCTGCATTGGGCAGTTCAATGACAAGCTACGCGTTGGTGATTTGGTCGTATACAAAGGGACAATCAGCGTTAATAACAGCATTATTGATGGTGTGTTCTTATGCACCATATGTAGTGTTTAGCATTTTTGCAGGTGCATTAAGTGATAAATGGAACAAAAAAGTCACAATGGTGGTTTGTGATACTATTGCGGCATTGACCACAGTTGCAGTTTTTATTTTGATGAAAAAAGATATGCTTGAGATTTGGCATTTGTATTTGATAAATGCTGTAAATGGTTTGATGAATACAGTGCAACAGCCAGCATCAGAGGTGGCAACTACACGAATATTACCAAAGGAATATTATCAAAAAGTAGGTGGTATGAGATATTTTGCAAATTCGTTGAATACCATACTGACACCTATTATTGCGACGGCTGTATTAGGGATTGCGGGATTAGGAACTGTTATAGCTTTTGACATATTCACGGCTGTTGTGGCAATTTTGATATTAGTTTTTGGAATATATATTCCAGAGTCAGAAGTGAGTCATAGTGCAAATGAAAAATTGTTGGTTTCGGTAAAGAAAGGAATAAAATACCTAAAGGACGAAAAAGGTATTTTGGGCTTAATTCTTTTTCTTGCAGCCATAAATCTGGTGGCGTCCATATATGACGCAGCATTTCCAGCCATGATATTATCAAGGGATGGTGGAAGTGAGAGAGCA
>CAZESO010000245.1:0-3912 GCA_964515325.1 uncultured Roseburia sp.
GTGTGTTCGGTTTGTTGCTCATCTGTGGTTTGATTTTGGTGCGTTATTTGATGGTATAACAGATAAGGCATATGGCATTGACCCTATTACAGGTTACAAGTGGGGTATTGTTGATACAGTTTCAAATCCATTAAAGAATGGTAGTGTTACAAATAATGCACAGATGACAAATGCTGTATTTACAGATAATACATGGACATATGAAACAGATTCAACATTGACAGATGCTTCAGCAAAGACATTAACAAACAGATATACAAAGAATCAGTTTGAAAGTGGAATTGATAGAAATCTTCATTATGCATTTGAACTTCCAAATGGAAAATATACTGTTGAAATGTACTTTGTAGACCCATGGGGCTGTTCAAAGAACCCAATCGTTACAGCAGAAGATAAAGAAGCTGTAACAAATGGTGCAGTAAATAAGGCAATAACATTTGAAGTTGAAGTAGCAGACGGAGAACTTATGCTTGATGTTACATCACCAGATGCAACGCTTTGCTTAAATCTTGCATATATTAAGATTTATAATCCGGAAGCAACAATAGTTGATGATGGAAATGGTGCTGTATCAGAAGATGAAGTTAAGAAAATCGAAGATAGTGCAGTAGTTGAAGGCGCTCCGGAAGGTTCGAAATTAGAAATCAAGACAGTTGAAGAAAAGATTTTAGAGCTTGTTAAAGCGTTTGTTGAAAAGAATTTCAAGGGTAAGAAATATGTAGCTATGGATATTACTTTGGTTAAGGATGGTAAAGAAATCCAGCCAAATGGTATAGTGAAAGTAACACTTCAGGTTCCGGAACAGCTTAAGGATGCTAAGATGATTAGAGTATTTAGAGGCGAGGAAGATGGTACTTACACAGATCTTGGAAAATCGCTTGTAAAGGATGGAAAATTCTCATTCGAAACAGATCACTTCAGTACATATGTATTTGTTGAAGCAGAGGTTGAAGAAGCTGATATTCCTTATACAGGTGATACAACAAATGTATTTGTTATTATGTTAATTGCTTTGGTAGCAGGTAGCGTAGTAGTTGTATCTTCTAAGAAGAGAAAAGAGACAGAAACAGAATAATTGTAAACTTCTATTTTTTGAAATTTTCCTATAAAAAAAGAGGTGTTGTCGCATTAAGTTGTGACAGCGCCTCTTTTTCTGTATTTTCTAGAAGTTAAATCATATTTATAAACATTCTGCTAAAATGCGATAGGTTGTCGAAATCTGTGCTTGGTGTAATATCCTGTATTTATTATATACATTCTTTAATTGCATCTACAATAATTGATAATCCCTTGATAAGTGTTTCATTATCAATTACAAGTGGTGGCATAATCTTTACAACATTGTTGCCACGGCCTGCCTTTTCAACAATAAGACCATTTTCAAAGCATTTTGTTGTAATCTTTGCACACATTGCTCCGTCAGTAACTTCAATACCCCAGATAAGACCAATACCTCTTACCTTGAACTGAGAAGGAACATTTGATGTTAAATAATCACGAACAACAGCTTCCTTTCCGGCAACCTGTTCTTCGACCTTTTCTGAAAGCATATATTCAAGACCGGCTTTAGCTGCAACCATAGCAAGCTGATTACCACGGAATGTTCCGTTGTGCTGTCCCGGTGTAAATACATCAAATTCTTCCTTTGTAAGAACAAGTGCAAATGGAAGTCCGGCACCACCGATTGACTTAGCCATTACGAAGATGTCTGGCTGAATACCGGCTCTCTCAAAAGAGAAGTAAGTACCTGTTCTTGCACAACCTACCTGAATATCATCAATGATAAGCAAAATACCATATTTATCGCAAAATGCTCTTACTGCCTGTAAGTATTCATTACTCATTACCTGAATACCACCTTCAGCCTGAACTGTCTCAATAACAAGAGCAGCAGGAAGAGCGTATCCTGAATGGTCATCTGTTATAAGTGTTTCCATATATTTGATTGTGTCTAATCCGTCAAACATATAAGGAGCAGGAATGTGTACCACATTATTGAGTGAAACTCCGGCACCTTCTCTGCTTTCTGCATCACTTGTAAGAGCAAGTGAGCCAAGTGTCATACCATGGAAGCATCCCATAAGACACCATACATCAGGTCTGCCTGTATATTTTCTGGCAAGCTTCAAAGCAGCCTCAATAGCATTTGTACCAGTTGGGTTAGGGAAGAGAATCTTGTAATTCATTCCTCTTGGTTCTAATACATTCTTCTGGAAGTAATCAATAAAATCAGCCTTTGCCTCTGTCATCATATCAAGTGCATGCATAAAACCATCATTTTCAAGGAAATTAATCATCTTAGACTTGATATAATCATTGTTATGTCCGTAGTTTACTGAGCCGGCACCGCAGAAGAAATCAATGTATTCCTTGCCGTCAAGGTCAGTAATCTTTGACCCCTTAGCCTTGCAAAAAACTGAAGGGAAAGCTCTACAATAGCTTCTAACACTAGATTCGTATTTTTCGAAAATCTCTTTTTTATTTTCCATATCTATAAATCTCCATTCTGAAGTAATAGTTATTATTATTCTTCAACCCGTATATTATACTCCACATCTTTATAACTTACCACAAAAAAATAGTAATTGCTATAAAAATATGTAAAAAAATGAATATTGAGAAAGTACCTTGCGTATAATATTATATTGGTGTATAATTTACTTTGCGTACTGTACAATATAATTTGCGTAAATACTTTGCGTACTGTGAAGGGAAGGTGTTTCAAACTATGGAAATTAAAAGAAAAATATATGACAGAATTTTAGAATGGAAACAAACTTGTGACGGAAAAAAGGCACTTTTAATTGAAGGCGCCAGAAGAATTGGCAAGTCTACAGTAGCAGAAGAGATTGGGAAAAATGAATATAAATCTTATGTAAATATAGATTTTAACAGAGCAAGTAAAAAGATATTAGATAGCTTTGACGATATGACTAATCTTGATATTTTTTTTCAAACAATATCATTAGAGTACAATGTTAGATTATATCAAAGAGAGTCATTAATCATCTTTGATGAAATTCAAAAATTTCCAAAAGCTAGAGAAGCAATTAAGTATTTAGTTGCTGATGGGCGATATGATTTTATTGAAACTGGTTCGTTGATATCTATTAGAGAAAATGTAGAAAATATTACATTACCATCTGAAGAAAGAAAAATCAGAATGTATCCGGTTGATTTTGAAGAATTTTTGGTTTATATGAATGAAGAAATTATGCTGGAGTATATTGAAGAATGTTATAAAAAGAAAGAACCATTAGAAACTAAAATGCATACAAAAGCAATGCATTTATTTAAGGAATATATGTTAGTAGGTGGAATGCCACAAGCAATAGTAGCATTTGCGAAAAGTGGTAGAAATTTTGCTGTTGCAGATGTTGAAAAGAGAGATATTATTGGTTTGTATAGAGATGATATAAAGAAAGCTGCAAAGAAATATAATTCAAGAGTATCTGCTTTGTTTGAAAATATACCAGCATATTTGTCTACACATGAAAAGAAAATAGTATTGAAAGATATAGAAGCGGGTGCAACTTTTGACAGATATGATGAGCCGTTATTTTGGTTGGATGATTCTATGATTTGTAATCTATGTTATAAGTGTAATGATCCTAATGTTGGATTTGCTCTTAATAAAAATGAATCGGCTGTGAAATGTTATATGGGAGATACAGGACTTTTGGTGAGTTTAGCATTTAGTGAAAATGAAATTGCTGATCAGCAGCTTTATCGGTTGATTATGAATGATAGACTTTCTTTGAACGAGGGAATGATTTATGAAAATGTTATTTCGCAAATGATAGCATCAAAGGGGAGAAAACTATATTTTTATACTCATTATAGTGAAGAAAAGCATCGCAATGATATAGAAATAGATTTTTTGTTATCTAATGAAAGTAAGACAAATTTTAA
>CAZESO010000246.1:0-3882 GCA_964515325.1 uncultured Roseburia sp.
GGTAGGCAAGACTACAATGCTTCAAAAACTAATGGAAGGAACTGATAGAGGATATGTTACTCTTGACGATTTGAACGAAAGAAATATTGCGAAGACTGACCCTGAGTTTTTTCTGCAGTTGCATAAACCACCTGTATTGATTGATGAGGTTCAATATGCACCTGAGCTATTTACTTATATTAAAATGAATGTAGATAAAAATCATGAGCCGGGAGCATTTTGGTTGACTGGTTCACAGGTGTTCAAGTTGATGCAGGGAGTACAGGAGTCTTTAGCAGGGCGAGTAGCTGTACTTTCGCTTACATCTTTATCACAAGCAGAAATATCAGGTGGAGAGATGGAACCTTTCATGATTGAGATGGAAGCTTTGGCTGAAAGAGCAAAAGTCAGGGAAGAAACTGACACAAGAGGTGTTTTTGACAGAATCTATAAAGGCTCTATGCCGGCAATTGTAAGTGGTGCTAACAGCAATAGCCAGATTTTTTATAGCAGCTATCTAACCACATATATTGAGCGAGATGTAAAGGAATTGTCAGATGTTATAGATTCCCTTAAGTTTTTTAGATTTGTTACGGCTGTAGCTGCAAGATGTGGTCAGTTGCTAAATGTAGCAGAGATTGCGAGAGATGCAGACATAAATCAAACACAGGCAAAGAATTGGTTGGGAATTTTGGAAACTTTGGGAATTGTTTTTTATCTGCATCCGTATTCTAACAATTTGTTGAAGCGCCTTGTAAAAACTCCTAAATTGTATTTTTATGATACAGGTCTGGTATGCTATTTGACAAAGTGGAGTAGTGCAGAAACATTAGAAAGTGGAGCTATGAATGGAGCGATTTTAGAAAACTATGTGGTTTCGGAAATTATGAAAACTTACTTGAATTGTGGTAAAGAGCCATATCTGTGCTATTATCGCGATAAGGATGCTAAGGAGATAGATATAATTCTTGAACATGATGGAGTTTTAAATCCCATTGAAATTAAGAAGACTTCAAATCCGGGAACAGAGTTAATAAAAGTATTTGAACTGTTGGATAAATCATCAACACCTCGTTCAAAGGGAGCTGTTATATGTATGAAACCGGGGCTTAGTGCGATTGATAGAGATAATTATATTGTGCCCATATGGATGATTTAGTCTAACTGGCAAAGAAACGGTAAAGAAAAAATAAAGCGAAAAATAAGACTAAATGCGCTTGCGTTATTTAATTTAAGTGGTATAATATACGAGGTTGATTATTAAACAATAATTAAAAAAATCGGAGGATGAAAATTATGACACTTTTAGGCGGAGTGATTTCAATCAAAGGAATTACTTTTTTAATGTTTTGTTTGTTTGCTATTGCAGCAATCGGATATGCACTTGGACGTATTACAATTAAAGGTGTAAACCTTGGCGATGCAGCTGTATTTATCGTAGCGCTCCTTTTTGGATGTTTCTTCTACGAACCATTAGTAAATCAGTTGACAATCGCAGGGGCAAGTACAGCTGACGGTTCAGCAGTAGATTTTACAACAAATGCTCTTAAGATAGTTGAAAATTTAGGTTTGATTCTTTTTGTTACTTCAGTTGGATTTATTGCAGGACCAAAGTTCTTTGGTAATATGAAGAAAAACTTTAAGTCATATGTTCTTTTAGGATTTGTAGTTATTCTTGCTGGTTCACTTACAGCGGTTGGATGTATTTTTATTGGTAGAGCTTTAGGTGAGACAGATTATGATGGTCTTACAGCTATGGTTGTAGGTCTTATGTCAGGTTCGCTTACATCAACACCTGCATTTTCAGCAGCGAAAGCAACTGTTGCTCCAGAATACGAAAGTCTTGTAGCTGTTGGTCATGGTATCGCATACATATTTGGTGTTATAGGTGTAGTTCTCTTTGTACAGATTATTCCAAAGATTACAAAAGCTAATATGGAAGAAGAAAGAGCTAAGCTTACTGTTGCTGATAAGGAAGAAGTAAAGAAAGAAGATAACAGAAAATTACTTGAATTTGATGAGCACGGATTTGGCGTATTTGCTTTAGCGGCTGTTATTGGTACATTAGTTGGTGTTATCAAAGTTCCACTTTCATCAAAGGGTCTTGATGGAACAACATTTGCACTTACAACAACTGGTGGTTGTCTTTTAGTTTCATTAATATTTGGCCACTTTAGAAGAATCGGTTGTGTTTCAATTATGCCAAAGCAGACTACACTTAAGTTGTTTAGAGAATTAGGTCTTATGTTATTCTTAATCGGAGCTGGTATCCCAGGTGGTGCTGATTTCGTTAAAGAATTTGATGTTATGTACTTTGTATATGGCGTAATGATGACAATTGTACCAATGATTATTGGTTTCTTCTTTGCTAAGTATGTTCTTAAATTAAGCTTACTTAACAATTTAGGTTCAATCACAGGTGGTATGACAAGTACACCGGCACTTGGAACATTAATCAATACAGCAGGAACAGAAGAGGTAGCTTCAGCTTATGCGGCAACATACCCAATCGCACTTATTACTGTCGTATTGGCATCACAGTTTATAATTATATTGTTATAATATAGATATGTTTAAAAGCTCAGGCGTTTTGCCTGAGTTTTTTTGTTGACAAAAAATAGTAAAAAGATATAATGAAGATAGATGTTAGTTCGTGTATATAATGGAGGGATTTTATGAACAAAAAGTTATGTGGTATAATAGTTGTTCTTGTAATTATATGTTTTTTTACTGTTGCTTACATTTTGAGATACCCAAAGAAAGCTTTGGGTGAAAGAGAAACGAAAGTATCGACAGAAGAAAAGAAGGTAGATTCTGAGGTGTATAATCAAGATTATTATTATCATTTTTATGATGAAGATACATTGACATATTCATTTGAAAAAAAGCATTATGTAGAAGAAACAGAAGAAACTATGTTTTATAAGAAGGAGGATATAGAGGAACTACTTTATAAAGTGATTGACGTGAAATATGATTTGGTTCTTAATGAATCAGATAATGGTTTGGTTGAATATCTTGAGTATCAGAATAATTATCCAACAGGATTAAGAATAGTGTTTACAATTGAAGACGGATATATTTCAAAAGCATCATATAGGGAAGGTACTGCGTATGATATTGACGAAAAGGATATGATTACATATGAAGAAGCTTTTGATATTGCTAAAAAGTCAATCTGCGAAAAGTATGGTGAGGACACAGAGGTTTTAGGGGAAGACAAAGACTATGAGTATGAATTCTTTTATTCAGCAGAAGGGAAAGTGTTATGTTATAGAATTTTGGAGGTTAAAGGTAATATTAATGGTGATCCTGATTATGATTTAAATCCTGTTACATTTTATGTTAATGTATCTATAGATGGGGCTTTTGTAGAGATTGCGTCAACTTTGGGATATTAATTAAAAATTATGTGGTTAGAAAAGAAATATTTGTAATTAGAAAGGATAGTAGAAATTATGAAAAGAATAAAAAAGTTTTTTATTTTTTTATTTGCGATTATTTTGATATGTATAATAGTAAACATGTCAGCATCTGCAAAAAATATTACTTACAAGAATGAGAATAATGATAGTGAATTAGCGTGTAATGACTGGATAAATGAAAAAGGTGGATATGAGTTTCCTGTTAATCAATTTGATGATATGTGGTATGAATTTGAAAGTGTTAATGAGATGAGAGATATAACACAATTACCAGAGGAGTTAATTAATAATATTTCAACAGAAGAATTAATTCAATTAATATTACAATATCCATTATTATGTGATTTAAATGCTTTTTCAACTGTTCAGGAAGGATATAATCACCTTAAAGCACAATTTAATGGAATTGAAGAATTATTAGAAAGACCCGATGCATTTGAGCAGTTAATAAGTGCATATAAAAATTATTCTATACCTT
>CAZESO010000247.1:0-3821 GCA_964515325.1 uncultured Roseburia sp.
AGAAAGATCATTAATATATAAAATATCAAAAAGGATATTAAACTGGGTAAAAAGTAAAGGAAAGAACATATGGGAAAAGATAAGGGAAGTTATTCTTTCGTTGAAACCAAATATACAGTTGGTATTGATATTCGTTGTTAATTTGATTGTGGCAGCAGTTGCCTGTGTATGTTGGGTATTTGGTATTCCAATATTTATAATATATACGGTCGTAGCGTATTTGTTGGTATATAAAAAATATATGAAGGTGTGCAAACAGTACGAAACAGTAAAAGATACAGTTCACAAAATGGGTGAGGGTAATCTTATGATTGAGATTGAGGACGATTTAGGTGTATTTTCTCCGATTTGTGATGAGCTTGTCAAGATTAAGGATGGGTTCCAGAAAGCATTAGTGGAGGAAGCTAAGAGTCGTGATATGAAGACAGAACTCATAACAAATGTTTCACATGATTTAAAAACTCCTCTTACAGCTATCATCACTTATGTTGATTTACTTAAAAAAGAAGATATAACAGAGGCAGAGAGAAAACAGTACATCGCAACATTAGATATGAAGTCTCAGAGATTAAAGGTGCTTATTGAGGATTTGTTTGAGGTAAGTAAGGCTAATTCGGGCAATGTTTCTATGAATCTTATGGATGTAGATGTAGTTGGATTGCTTAAACAGGTAAGACTTGAATTAGAGGATAAGATAGTTGACAGCAATGTTGATTTTAGATGGAATTTACCTGATGAGAAGATTATATTACAGTTGGATGGCCAGAAGACATACAGAATATTTGCCAATCTTATAAATAACATTATTAAGTATTCATTGACGGGTTCAAGAGCATTTATCGAAGTTGTAGATAATGGCAACAGTGTTATAGTTACATTTAAAAATGTTTCTGCAACAGAGATACAATGTGATGTGGAAAATCTTACAGAGAGATTTGTAAGAGGTGATGTATCAAGAAATACTGAGGGTAGCGGTCTGGGACTTGCCATAGTCAAGAGTTTTGTTGAACTTCAGGGAGGCAGTTTTAAAATTGATGTGGACGGAGATTTGTTTAAGGCTGTAATTGAGTGGAGTAAATGATATAAAAAGTAAAGAATAAAGAATAGGTTTGTTAAAGACCTATTCTTTTTGCTTTTTGAAGATGAATGTGATAGAATATACAAAGATGATTTTGATTGTGAGGAATTTAATATGGAAGAGAATAGAAGAATTTTAGGTGAAATAGACTATTTGACGGGAGTGGCAAATAGACATGCATTGAATGAATATTATAATAATATTGATAAAGAGTTAGTGGTTCATACTATGTTTATAGATATTGACAATTTTAAGAGAGTTAATGATGTCTACGGACATAGTATGGGAGATGAACTGCTTACAAGTATTAGTAATCTCATAGAGAAATGCGTGGATGGGTTTGTATCACGAATTGGCGGTGATGAATTTGTAGCTATTATCGATGGAAATAAAAGTGAAGAGGAGATTATTCATATAGCAGAAGAACTTCTTGAAGGTGTAGAAAAACTGGATTTTAGAAAAGATGTTTTATCGCATATTTCATTAAGTGTTGGTATTGTTATGAATCAGCAGGTGATGGAGTCGCTGGATGACGTGTTACATAAGTGTGATACTGCTATGTATCAGGCAAAGTATGATGGTAAGAACAGATATGTGCTTTATCATGAATATGATGAGGTTGTAAGAAGAAATAAGAATATAGAACTTGAGATGGAGTCTGCGTTGGAGGCAGGACAGTTTTTGGTATATCTGCAACCGAAGATAAATATGGTTACGTCCAAGTTATGTGGTGCGGAGGCTCTTTCAAGATGGCTTCATCCGGAGGATGGTATTCGTCCGCCGGGAGTATATATTCCACTATTTGAAAAGAATGGTTTTATTTCAAAACTGGATGTAAATATGTTTGAAGAGGTGTGTCGTCTGAAAGCAGAGTGGATAAAAAGAAATGAAAGCTATGCAAATATAACGGTTTCTGTCAATATGTCCAGATTGCATTTATTTGACAGTCAATTTCCTGACAGGTTGGTTGAGATTGCAGATAAGTATGGAATAGCCCATAACGAATTAGAATTGGAGATTACTGAAAGTATTTTTGTAAAGGACACCAGAGAATTAGTACAAAGCATTGAAAATATTAAAAGTAAAGGATTTCAAGTATCTATTGACGACTTTGGTTCAGGTTTTTCGGCACTTAGCATACTTAAGGATTTGAAAGTACATACTATTAAGATAGACAGAGAATTTCTTAATGATATTGCAACAACAACACAAGGAAAGTCTATTGTTAAGAGCGTTATCGCAATGTGTCTTGATTTAAAGGTTGATGTAGTGGCAGAAGGTGTTGAGACAAAGGAGCAGGTTGATTTTGTTACAAGGTGTGGTTGTCAGGTCGCACAAGGATATTATTATTCAAAACCTTTGAATATTGAAGATTTTGAAAGCTTTGCAAATGAGTATATGGTTCCGGTGTTGAATAGTTATACATTTCATTTTGATGGTGACTTGAACTCAGAAGATGGAGGTATGACAGCGGAGATTGTAGGCGAAGGCTTGGAATATCAGGAAGGTTTATACCCTGATACTAAATCAATATATTTTCCGGGTGGTCCTATTGGTGAAAATGTTATTAGTATACCAACAGAAGCGATAGTAAATGACAGCTATACCATTTCACTTTGGATAAAACCAAAGTCTTTACATGATTGGGTTTGTTCGTTGTATATTAGATTTGAAATAGGCTTTGCCGCAGTTCTGCCACTGGCATGGGAAGGTCATTCGTCATTTAGAATAAGGGATTCCAAAGGTGCTGTTGGTTGGTATGATGTGCCTGCGTGTCGCCTTGCAGAAAATAAATGGACTCATTATGTTGCGGTGTATAATGCAAAATTCGAGACAGCGATGGTTTTTGTTAATGGTCAATTAGTTGAAAGAATAGAAAATGTTCCAACTAACCGTTATGTAAAGCAGATTATACTTGGTGGGGATGTATTCCAACCGTCATTTAATGGAAATATGTGTGATTTGATTATATACAACGAAGCAAAAGACTATGATTTTGTAAATAAGTTATTTAAATCCTATGTAAGTAAAGAAGGATTTACGGATGAATTTAGTGAAATGTAAATGTTATTGCAAAAGGGGCGTGTTATAAAAACACGCCCCTTGATTTTAACATAGGTTTCTATATTGTAATGGAGTTTGCCCAACAGTATCCTTGAAAATTTTGCAGAAATAATTAGTTTGTTTATAGCCACACTGCTCTGCAATCTCAGAAATTGGCAGCAGAGTGGTTTGTAGTAATTTCTTGGCATGTTCTATTCTAAGCTTAGTCAAAAATTTTATAGGAGACATTCCTGTGTCATTGGCAAAGTCACGGCTTAAATGACTTGATGAAATTCCATATAGTTCTGCAATATTTTCAATGCTGTCTATAGTACTAAAATGCTCGGTCATATAGTGAATAATCTCACGATTTCGCTTGGTATACATTTCATTATTATCCCTAAAGTGAAAGTAGAGGCGGTTAATGAAATCAAAAGCAATGGAGCTTGCAGTATTAAAGTTTGTAATGTGCATGTTTTTGGCTTGATTAATGATTTCGTTTAGAAATTGTATTGGTACACTATTCTCATCTAAAGTAAAAATATTGCCAGCCTTTTTAGTGATAAGCTGATAATATTCATCAATATAATCGCTTTGAATAAGCATATACATTAAGTCCCATTCATCTCTTTTTTTGATATTACAATAATATCTTGTATCACTTGGAAGCGGTATAAGAAAAGCCTGGTTTGGCTGTATC
>CAZESO010000248.1:0-3819 GCA_964515325.1 uncultured Roseburia sp.
CGTATCTTATATGGTTAACATTTGCGGGATATTTAAATTTTGCAATATGGCTGATGAATTAAAATGCTTGTAAAAACTACCATATTAGTTCGATAATGGATAAGAAATATTCTGTTATTTCTTCAGGTGTTTCTTTTCTACCCTGGCAAGATGTTAATGACAATTGACAAAACACAAATCAAAGGTATAATAATTATATACCCCATAGGGTATGCGTTAGGAGGTATTATTATGAAGCAGTGTATGGATGCTGATAATCTGCATAGAAGATTGAAAAAGATTATCGGACAGGTTCAGGCTATTGATAGAATGATAGATGAAGATGTACCATGCGAAGATATTCTTTCTCAAATAAATGCTGCCAAATCAGCATTACATAAAGCCGGGCAGGTTGTACTAGAGGGACACATAAAGCATTGTGTTAAAGATGGTATTGAGCATGGTGATGCAGATAAGACTATTGAGAATTTCACGAAGGCTGTAGAAAGATTTGCCAATATGAAATAAATGAATAGAAAAGTCGATGAAGGTATACAGTTGAATTGCTAGAAAAATTCGACTGTATTTTTTTATTTGTTGACAACCTATACCCCCATAGGTATAATAGATACCCATAGGGGTATAGGAAAGGAGCTCGTTATGAAAACGATTATAAATAAACTGGAAGGAATATTAGAATTTGGTGGAATAAAAAGGGATATACTTTTTCTTGTGTTGTCGGGGATATCTCTTCTTATGAGTATTCTTAAAGTAGATACATTTCTTTTTGATTTAGCATGGGTTGCTATTATTCTTTGTGGACTTCCTATTATATTGGAAGCCATTATTGGGTTAGTTACTGAGTTTGATATTAAAGCGGATGTATTAGTGTCAATAGCATTAGTTGCGTCTGTTTGCATTGGTGAGATTTTTGCAGCTGGTGAGGTAGCATTTATTATGCAGCTTGGAAGCTTATTAGAGGAACTGACTGTTGCGAAAGCTAGAGAGGGAATAGAAAAGCTTGTTCATTTGACACCACAGACAGCAAGAGTTCTGAAAAATGGAACAGAAAGTATTATTCCGGCTGAGCAGGTAAAGGTAAATGATATTCTTCGTGTATTACCGGGAGAAACTATTCCTGTTGACGGAGTTATTACAGAAGGACAGACTTCAGTAAATCAGGCGGTTATGACTGGAGAATCTATTCCTGTAGACAAGCAAAAGGGTGATGAAGTATCAAGTGGAACGGTAAATCAGTTTGGTGCATTTGAGATGAAGGCAACTAAAGTAGGAGAAGACAGTTCTATTCAGAGAATGATTCGCTTAGTTCAGTCTGCGGATGCGGGAAAAGCAAAAATTGTAAATTTGGCTGACCAGTGGGCAACATGGATTGTTGTTATTGCACTTACATCAGCGGTTCTCGCATGGATTATTACAGGAGAAATAATTCGAGCAGTTACCATCCTTGTTGTATTTTGCCCATGTTCATTAGTACTTGCTACTCCAACAGCTATAATGGCAGCAATAGGAAATGCAACAAAGCATGGTTTTCTTGTAAGAGAGGGAGATGCTCTTGAGCGACTTGCTAAAGTATCGAAGGTTACCTTTGATAAAACAGGAACATTGACTTATGGAACACCTAAGGTGATTAATATAGAAAGTGTGTCTGATTATAGTACAGATGAAATCTATGCTCTTACCGCAGCAGCAGAACAGCTTTCGGAGCATCCACTAGGCAAGGCTATTGTTCATTGTTATAAAAAAGAAAAACAGGTGGAGTTGTTAGCTGTTGATGAATTTAAAATGATACCAGGTCAGGGAGTAAGTGCATTTGTTGATGGAAAAAGAATTTTGGCAGGTAATATGAAACTGCTTTCTAATGAAAATAATATTCAGAGTTCTCATTCTCTAGCTACAGGTGCTGGAAAATATTTAAATGATGGTTGTACAGTGATATACGTTGCTGTTGACGAAACATTGGCTGGTTATATTGTTTTGTGTGATACAATTCGTGGTGAAAGTATTACAATGCTTAAGAATATTCAAAGTATAGATGTTCAGCCCGTTTTGTTAACTGGTGATAACAAAAATGCTGCAACAGCTATTGGAAAGCAATTAGGTATAAACGAAATTCATGCAAATTGCTTACCGGAAGACAAGTTAAATAACATTGATGCTTATCAGGATAAGGGTGCTAAAGTATGTATGATTGGTGATGGTATCAATGATGCCCCGGCATTGAAAAAGGCATATGTAGGTATTGCGATGGGAGGCATAGGAAGTGACATTGCCGTAGACGCAGCAGATATTGTACTTGTAGATGATGAAATAAAAGAATTGCCACATTTATTTGCATTATCTAAGAGAATGATGAAAATTATAAAAATAAATTTAACATTTTCTATGCTGTTAAATTTTGTAGCTATTATCTTGGCAATGACAGGTATACTAAATCCGGTTATAGGAGCTTTGGTACATAATGCAGGATCGGTGCTGGTAATTGTAAATTCAGCTATATTGTTGAAATGGAGTAAAAAATAATATCATTATAGAAACCATGGAGACACTTTTTTTGAATAAAAGTATTGACAAACAATTGTATATTTGGTTAAATATACACAACAATTAAACAATTGCTTAATTGTTGAATCGATATGTATAGAGTTATAATTGATTTATATTTACAAAAGGAGAGATAATATATGAAAACAGAAAAAAATATATTAGTTGCATTTATTTTGAACCTGTCATTTTCGATTTTTGAGTTTATTGGCGGAACTTTGACCAATAGTGTTGCCATAGTTTCTGATTCAATCCACGATATTGGAGATGCCATCAGCATTGGTATTTCATATTTTCTTGAAAAAAAGAGTAAGAAACAGCCGGACGAAACTTATACTTATGGATATGCCAGATATTCAGTAATTGGTAGTGTCATTACTACCTTGATTCTGCTGTTTGGCTCAGTGATGGTTATTGTTAATGCACTTAACCGAATCATTCATCCTGTGGAAATAAATTATGACGGAATGATTTTGTTTGCGATAATTGGTGTTGTTATAAATTTTGGTGCAGCTTATCTTACTAAAGAGGGCGATTCTCTTAACCAGAAAGCGGTGAACCTACATATGTTGGAAGATGTCCTTGGATGGGTAGTTGTGTTGATTGGTGCGGTGGTTATGCGATTTACAGACATTTCTATTTTGGATCCAATAATGTCAATTTTGGTTGCGATGTTTATTTTGATAAATGCATTAAAGAATCTGAAAGAAGTATTGGATTTGTTTTTGGAGAAAGCGCCACACGGCATTTCAGTGGAAGAAATTGAAGGACATGTATCTGAAATTGAGGGTGTTCTAGGTGTGCATCACATTCATATCTGGAGTATGGACGGTCATAACAATTATGCAACAATGCATGTCGTAACAGAAGAAAATGCCCATAGTATCAAAGAGAAAATTAGAGAAGAATTGAAGGAGCACGGCATTAATCATGTGACTTTGGAGCTTGAAAGCAAGGACGAAGCTTGTCATGAAGATTATTGTCATGTTGAGTATGAGGCATCAGCAGGCCATCATCATCATTAGTGAGGGGGATGACTATTACAAAGGATATGGGAGAGTGCTGTTAAAAAAGTAGACAAACATACGTTCTTATGGTAAGATATGACTAGGCGGTAAGCCTAGTCTTTTTTTATTAGAGAGGATGAGAATATGGCTTCAAGTAAAGGATACTTAGATTATGTATTAGAGCAGCTGTCGGACTTGGAAGAGATATCATACAGGGCAATGATGGGAGAATATATCATTTATTATCGTGGGAAAGTTGTTGGTGGAATAT
>CAZESO010000249.1:0-3816 GCA_964515325.1 uncultured Roseburia sp.
TGCCGACCTTTACAGAAGTACTGTTGAAGCTGCTATTACTGAGCTCAACTCTATGGTAGATAAAGAATATCCTGGATATGATTTTGCAAGCAACAAAGGATATGGCTCTCAGTCACATATTGAGGGAATTAAGAATCAGGGACTTTGTGAAATACATAGAAGAAGCTTTACAAAGAATTTTATCTAACCATAGAAAAGAGTGGTTATAGTGAGTATTTTTTTAAATAATAATTTTGGTTTAAAAAATAATATCGAAAATAAACCTACAGAAGGTAAACAAATTGTATCTGGGAAATTATCAAATTTGCCGGAGTATATTTCTGCTCTTAAAGAAGGTAGCGTATTTAAGGGAGAAATCCTTGATGTTAGAAATACTGCTATAAAAATTCTTCTTGGCAGTAATGATGTTCTTAATGCAAGAACAGATGGTTCAGTACAGCTGAATATTGGCGATATACTTAATTTTAGAGTTGAAGAAAATACAGGATTGAGTATGTTAGTTAAGGCAGTTTCTACAGGAACAGCTAATGGAAACACTATGTTACTTAATGCATTACAATCTGCAGAGGTTCCTGTTAATGAAAGAAATCTTGGTTTGGTGCAGGAATTGGTTGATAATGGACAACCAATAGATAAAAATACAATTAAGACATTAGTTAGTAATCTTAACAGTGTTTCGGAACTTGATACCAAGACAGCGGTTACTATGTTTAAGCATGACATTCCAATTACTAAAGAAAATGTTGTACAATTTAATAATTATATGCAACAGAATAACAAACTGATGGATAGCTATAATGGAATGGCAAATGATATTATTAATACATTGAATGAATTTACCTCGAAAAATCCTGAGGGCGATGTTATTGAATTTACAAATACAATATTACAAACTATTACAGGTGATGATGGTTTTGATATTATTAATGTAATGAAAGGTTTAAATCAGGAAAGTGCAGTAGTTGCCGGTGAAGAAAATGTCATAAATGGCGAGAACATTGTGGCAGATAATGCGGAAGGAAATGTTATTATTAAAAATAATATGGAAGTTGAGAATAATGCAAGTAATCAACTGACAGAAAATATGGATGATAATGCTCATATTTCTGCTAAAAGGGAAGATTTACCTCTTGATAATAAGTTTGAATTACAATATAATACAGAAAACTTTAAAGAAGAGTTAAAAGAAATCGTAAAAAAGAATTTATTTATTGATAAAGAAATATTTAATAAACTTGAAAATGAGATAAAAGAAGAGCTTGAGAAATATTATAAAAATATTGAACATAAGACAGATAAGCTTATGAGTATCCTTGAAAATGCAGGAATGGAGAAATCAGTTTTGCATAATACCGCAAATAATGTAAAGGCTAATCTGAATTTTATGAATGATTTGAATAATATGGCTTTATATATGCAGCTTCCGGTTAAGTTTCAAGAAAATGAAGCTCATGGAGAGTTATATGTATTGAATAGAAATAGAAATAAAAACAAAGAGAGCGATGTACTAACAGCATTTATACACCTTGACATGGAAAATTTAGGAGCAACAGATGTAAGTATTAAGCTAGAAAATGATAAGCTTACAACTAAATTTATGATAGAAGATGTAGTGTCACAGGATATTGTAGAAGAACATTTGCATGAGCTTAAAAAGAGACTTGATGAGAAAGGCTATCAGACGACCTTGTTAATAGAAGAACTCAAGAACGATGAAGAAGAGAAAAAAACACCATTTGAACAGGTGTTGTTACTTGAAGAACCAAAGAATTTTATAAAGAGGTACACATTTGATGTCAGAGCATAAGAAAGATGAAAATCAATTTAATAAAGTTGCTGTTGCGTTAACTTATGAAGTCGGCGAAGATGCACCAAAGGTTGTAGCCACAGGCAGAGGTGTTTTGGCAGAGAAAATTCTTGATAAGGCAAAGGAAGCTGATGTACCTGTTTATGAAGACGAGAAATTAGCCAAAACATTATCAAAGTTGGAATTGGGTGAAATGATTCCAACGGAATTGTATGGTGTTGTTGCAGAAGTATTAGTATTTGTAGACAGGATGGACAAAATACGTAAGAAAGTAGGAAAGTAGAGGAGTACAAATGGAAGAAAAGAAAAAGATATCAGTATCCAATATAATAATTATTATATTATTGTTAATTTCTTTGGGATTAAATGCATTTATCGGTTTTAAATTATTGAATAAAGACGAAGAAGCTGTACCTGTAGTTGCAGAGGTTTCAAAAGAAGAGGAAAAAATTTATTCTGCAAAAGAAATTTCAGATATGATGGTTGAAACACTTAACACAGGCTATGAAAATGGTTATAATGATTTAAAGGATACATTAAAAGAGAAGGTATTAAGTGGAAATGGTGTTAATACAGCATTAAGAGAGATATTTACAGATACCATAATTTATGTTCATGATAATGAATATGTATTCAAGCCTATAAATACAGAATTGGCACCAAATACATTGGACGAAGAGAATTTTACAGTTATTGATAAGGATTTGCCAACGTATACAATTGAGTACAAGGATTCTAAATCTGATTTTGAAGCATTTAAAGGAATTGATGTGTCCAAATTTCAAGGAACAATTGATTGGGAAAAGGTTGCAGCTGACGGAGTTGATTTTGCTTTTGTAAGAGTTGGATACAGAGGCTATGAGACAGGAAAGCTTGTGGAGGATGAGAATTGTAAAATTAATATTGAAAATGCATTGAAAAGCAACATAAAAACAGGGGTTTATTTCTACACTCAGGCAATAACGGTTGAAGAAGCTGTAGAAGAAGCGCAGTTTGTTATTGATATTGTGAAAGATTACGATATAAACTATCCAGTAGCATTCGACTTGGAGGTTGTAGGAGATTCGTTAGCAAGAACAAATAATCTTACAGCAGAGCAAAGAGTTGAAATTGTTAAGGCTTTCTGTGATACAGTTAAAGAAGCGGGATATACACCAATGCTCTATGGTAATTTGGCTTCAATGTTTTCGTTGGTTGAATATGAGGATGTTTTGGATTATGATAAATGGTTTGCATATTACGATGTAGAATTATATTTTCCATACGATTTAGCAATATGGCAATATTCTTGTACCGGTAAGGTTGACGGTATAGAGGGCGATTGCGATTTAAATATTGCATTTAAGGATTTAAGTACTAAATAGTAAATGCATTTTTTATAATACTTATTTCTTCATTAAGAACAGATATTACATCATATCTATAATTTTGATTTATTGAAATGCGGTTTTTGTGGATATAATAAAGTGAACTTTGTATAATTTTCTTTTGTTTTTGAAAATTTACAGCTTCACTGGGATATCCTGAAACTGCATTTTTTCTGTATTTGACTTCAATAAAGGAAATATAATCATTATCCTTGGCTATTATATCAATTTCACCAAAATGACATTTGAAATTTTTCTCAAGAATAATAAATCCTTGTTGTTCCAAATATTCACATACTAAGGCTTCAATTTTGTTGCCTTTTTCACGATTGTTTCTTTTAGAATTATTTTGCATATGTACTCACTTTCATATATTTTATAGAAATTTAAAGAATTTTAGATGTTTATTATATGTTAATTCCTTGACTAAGGCAAGGGATTTTGGTATAAATTAGTGTGGGATTGTTTGAGTCGCTTTTATCTTTGGAAAAGTGATTTATGAAAGGAACTGTAAAAGTGAGAAAGTATAACGGACACCTTATAAAGAGTGTAAAGGAAAATTCCATAGCAGAAGAATTGGAAATATCACCGGGCGACAGACTGATGAGAATTAATGATGAAGAGATAGAAGATGTATTTGAT
>CAZESO010000250.1:0-3800 GCA_964515325.1 uncultured Roseburia sp.
ATTCCTGTAAGTGAAGATCAGGGAATGATTGATGCAGTAGTTAATGGTGCTCTTACACTTGAAAAGCTTGAAGCAATGACATGTGTATGCTCAGTAGGTCTTGATATGATTGCTATTCCAGGCGATACACCAGCAACAACTATTTCAGGTATTATTGCAGACGAAGCTGCAATTGGTATGATTAATCAGAAGACAACTGCTGTTAGAATTATTCCTGTTATTGGTAAGGGAGTGGGAGAAACTGTTGAATTTGGTGGATTGTTAGGATATGCACCAGTAATGCCTGTAAACAAGTTCTCTTGTGAGGCATTTGTAAATAGAGGTGGAAGAATTCCGGCACCAATACACAGTTTCAAAAACTAGCGCGAAACAATGAGTAAAGCGCGATAGGCGATTGTAAAAAACGAGAAAGAGACAAAAAATTGCTTGCAAGATTTTTGTCTCTTTTTTGTTTTTTATAAAATGTCGTCATATATGACGGCATTTTACGAATGTCGCGTGGAGCAGGCGAAGCCTGCGGACAAGCGCGACAGAAAAAAAGCATCTTTTCGATATTTTACGAACTACGCGTGGAGTAGGCTATGCCTGCGGACAAGCGCGACTTCACAAAGTGACACTTTTACTTTTGTAGGAAATGTATTATAATATGGAGTGGAACAGATTAGGTGGTGAAACAAATGAATAAAATAAAACAAGTCGCAAAACATTTAAGCTTAATTAACATACAAAGAATATGTGCATTTTTAATAATTGTATTATATCTTTATACATATAAATATGCATTTAGACAAATGCGTACATATTTAGGTGATTATCCGGGTGAATTGATGTTTGAGGAATATATGCAATATATACTGTTAACATTTGGTTCGGCTTTGCTTTTTGCGGTATTGACATTGGTTATTTTGTGTAGTAAAAAGCATATTTTATCAAGCATTTCATCAATAATTCTAGTATATTTACAAAGATTGTATTTAGGAATACCGGAAAATAATCTGACAGTACTTTTTGAATTAGAATACAGGGATAGATTCTTTTATACTGAAGTTGTGAATACTAAAGCCAGATTGTTAGAGTACAAAGGATATGCAGAGTATTTTTATAACGGAAAAGCCATAAGATGTTGTGAACGTGCTATGGAAATGATAGATACTATTGTTAAGGTGCAAAATATACTTATATTATTAGCTTTATTAACAATAGTAGGTACTATTATAATAAAGATATATAAATCGATAAAAAAGATATCTGTTGAAAGTGAAAATATTTATAACAAGTCAGATAATGTACGAATATTGATTTTTAGAGGAGTTAATTATCTGCTTGCAATAGGAATGTTTGAATTTATTTGGAAATGTGCAGAGGAGAGAACAGGAAAAATATGTTTGGAAAATATTATTAAGCTATCAATGAATAAGACAACAGAACTAATATATGCATTTAAGCTAATAGGTTTGCCTATATTGTTATTGTTAGTAATTATTGTAAACAATATGATAAAGAAAGAATGGTATATTCTTGTGACGATTTTATATGGAATGTTATATACAGCATTAAATAATTCAATTTATTTATTTTACGAAGCTGGAATATATGATGCAGGATGTGATGATGATCTTGAAAAATTTCTATTTTATTTTATTTTGGTTATTATAATTTTTGTTATGGCTGTAATCTGGAAGTATTTTAGTAAGTTGTTAATAAAAATCTGGACGAAAGTGAGGGCGATAATATATGAAAAATATATTAAAAAGCTTAAAATTGGACATTAAAAAGCTGGATTTAATGAAATTTCAAAAGCTGTTGGCTTTTATAATTATAGTTTTTTATTTGCTTACATATATTATTGTTTTTAAAATAAAGACTAATGTATTTGATACAGAAACAGCTGAATTAGTATTCTTGTATAAAATGCAATACACATTATTAGCTTTTAGCTCAGCATTTTTGTTTATTGTTTTAACAATGGTGATTTTGATGAGCGATAAACCGATATTGTCAAGTTTTTGTACGATGATTATGGTTAGCCTTCAAAAATTATACTTAGGTATACCAAAAACAAATGAAATGATACTTTGCAAAATTAATTATAAAAAGAACTCATTAGAATATGATGAAGTTATGAATGTTAGAGAAAGATTGAAGGATATTAGTGCATATGCTGAATCTTACTCAATGGAAGCTGTTGGTGATTTTTTTCAGAACAGTTTAATAGCTGTTGACATCATAGGTGTTTTATTAAGTATATTGAATATTGTAGCTATATGTACTATTGTTGAAATGATTATTAAGTGTGCTTATAGGTTTATAAAAAAAGAAAAGTATGAGAACAAAACAATGGAAATCGATAAGAGTTGTATGTCTGTAAAAATGCTTATGATTATAAATTGTGTTGTTTCGTTTGGATTAGTGGTAGTAGTGGTTAAATTGTTTGATGGCGTTTATGATATTGGGATTTATCAAAAAATAGGAGAAGAAAATATATACAACATAGTGATGAATAATAGACAATACTGTACTGAATTAATTAACGCATTTAAGGTAATAGGAGTTCCTTTTTGTCTGTTATTGGCAGTTGTTGTGAATTATATGATTAAAAAACAATGGTATGGAATTGCTGCATTGATATATGGAGTATGTATTATAGCTATTAAAAATATTGTATACTATTTTTACAATTGGCGAATAAGCGTATTTGATGCGATATCGTTTGTAAATGTATATTTGATAGTTGTAGGAATTGTATGTATAATATTTTTTGCTGTAACGATATGGAAAATTAAAGCGAAACAAGATTTTTAATGTGAAAAGTAAAAAAGGTAGTGCCCTATTTTAGTATGGGCGCTACCTTTGATTTTTTATATCAATAAAAAACTATTACATCCTAACCTGATGCTGATATTCATTAGGCACCTTTACACTATATTTATTCTGAACAATCAGCCTATAAATATTATCTGCATACATATTGTAATTAAATAATTTGCTGTTAAATACAGACAATTCACATAATATATCATCAGCTTTTGACATCTTAGTAATAGTCGTTATCTTATTTGATTTTTCTATAAGCTTAATAATTTCTAATCCTTTATCATTAAACCCAAGAACTCTTACATAATCACAATATCCGTTGTTTTTAAATTCATCCATATCACATTTGTTTAAAGCAAGCATAATATGACATAAAGCACGTGAAACGGAAGTATAGTTGATATTTTTAGTCTTTAATAAACTAATAAAGTTGCCAAAGTCAGTGTAATTATCAATATTATTTCGTATCCTGTCTGCCAAATCTCCCGATACATCAAAGAAATTATTCAGACTATCATGCTTTTCAAGGAGTCTATTAGCTAAAATTATGCTGAAATCATCAACATTAACACTATAAAGAGATTCTTGACAATATAAATTGCTAACATTCTGCAAATCAACATCTAAACCATCTTCCAAGTTTTTTCTAATGGAAGATGCAGAGTACATTGGATTATTATTTTCATTATGATGATAATCACTAATTTCACGTTTTATGGTAATTGGTTGAATTTTACTATTTAATCTAAGAAGACTTTTAATGTATTCAATTCCTAATATATTGTTTGGTGAAGATAATATATCTTCATATTTCTTATCTTTTAAAATATTCATTAATGCAATGTGGCGGGCTTTTGGATATGAAAGACCTGATTTTAAGCTTTCCTTTAAAGAAACTTTGTAATCAGAGGATTCTTCATTAATAATCTTAGCGATAATACTCATATCTTCAATATTATTACATTCGCTGCCAAAACATAAATAAT
>CAZESO010000251.1:0-3795 GCA_964515325.1 uncultured Roseburia sp.
TTTGCTTCGCTCATAGCGTGTGCCACCTTGGCTATCACTACTCTGCCTGTCATGACGGCACACTATTCATAATTTGTCGTATATACATTATCTAAAAAATTTTCACTTTGTCCGACAAATTATTCATAGAGTGTGCCTTCATATAAAGCTTTAAGAATTATAATCGCTTGGTGAGCAAGCTCCCCCACGCTTATAATTCTCAAACCTTTGCATGACAGGCTTAGTACTACATGCGGTCCGGTGCGTCAAACCCAAGAATATAAATACTCATTTCCAATATGCTCTTTACAGTATTTATGAGATTAATATATCCTGACTGTTTATTTGCATCTTCTTCACCCATAATAGATGTTTCATGATAAAACTTATTAAATGCGTTTGACAAATCATAAATATATGCACAAATCTTATGTGGTGCTGATTCTTCATATGCATTATCAATAACTGCATTGAACTTAGCAATCTCAAGCATTAATGCTTTTTCAGCTTCACCTGACTCTTTATTGATATCATCTGTAGTAACATCCATCTTTGTATCATAGAATTTATTTAAAATGGACTTGATACGAACGATTGTGTAAAGGATGTATGGTCCTGTGTTACCCTCAAATGAAGCAAATCTATCAATATCAAAGATATAATCCTTTGATGCCTGGTTTGATAAATCGCCATATTTAAGAGCCGCCAAGCCTACAATTTCTGCTGTTTTTCTTGCTTCATCATCAGCCACTTCTCTATTTTCTTTAATCTTCTCATAAACAGCATCATTAATGTTTGCAATGAGATTTTCAAGACGCATTACACCACCATCTCTTGTCTTAAACGGCTTGCCATCTTTTCCATTCATTGTACCAAAGCCTCTGAACATAAGCTCTGTATCAGCATCAACAATTCCTGTCTTTTTAGCAGTTCTAAATACCTGTGTAAAATGCATTTCCTGACGCTTATCTGTAAGATATAATACTCTGTCAGGATTAAAATCTCTTTGACGCTGAACAAGTGTTGCAAGGTCTGTTGTAGAATATAATGCAGCACCATTTGACTTCTTTACGATACATGGTGGTATTTCTTTTGAATCAGTTTCCTCTGCAACATCTACAACCAATGCACCTTGGCTTTCATATGCAAATCCACCATCTACCATTTTTTCAACCATTTCATCTACAAATTCATATGCATCACTTTCACCCTTCCAAAGGTCAAATTCTACATTTAATCTCTTATAATTCTTCTTGAGATCAGTAACTGATACATTGATAATATGTTTCCATATAGCAATATAGGCAGCCTTGCCCTTTTGTAATTCAAATGTATTTTGTTCAGCTCTACTTCTAAACTCTTCATCCACTTTTGACTTACCACTGGCTGTAGGATAAATCTCTTCAAGCTCTGCTATTGTAAATGGAGCTTCTTCCTCTGTCATATCCTCTGTAAAGTTCTCCCTAAAATATACAAGTTCAGGCTTTCTTATTTTAAGTTCCTCAATAATAAGACCGATTGGCATACCCCAATCACCTAAGTGAACATCACCAATAACCTTATCACCTTTAAAACGATACAAACGCTTTATTGTTTCACCAATAATTGCAGAACGTAAATGTCCAACATGAAGTGGCTTTGCAACATTAGGTCCGCCGTAATCAATAACTATTGTCTTTGGATTTTCATTTACTTCACAGCCAAGTAATTCATCAAGACTCATCTCCTTAACAAAGTTTGCAATAAAGCTCTTTGCTACTTTTAAGTTGATGAAACCAGGATTAACTGCCGTGATTTCCTCGAACATCTCATTACCCTGCATTTTCTCAACCACTTCACCGGCAATGATAAATGGTGCTTTCTTATATGCCTTTGCTGCTGCCATTGCACCATTACATTGGAACTCACAAAGGTCTGGTCTGTTAGAAACAGTAACCTTTCCGTACTTTTCTTCGTAACCACATTCTGCAAATGCTTTCTCAAATCCTTCTGAAAGAAGGTCTAATAACTTCTTCATTTTACTAATTCCTTTCGTATATTTCTATTATAATTCAATACCATTTTCCTGCATTAATGCTCTTGCACTTTCAACCGAGTCAACACCAGTCTTATTCTTTACCGGTGCAAATTCTCTATTTCTAACAACTTCAAATGGCACACAATTTTCCATTAATCTTATCATATCAAGTATCAATGTTTCAAATTTGTATCCATTTGGTGATTCCGGTGAAATAAATTCTCCTGCTCCGCTCATATATGGTATCTTCTTTTCAACTATATGTAATGGCATAGCCTTTTCCATAATATCAATTAAATCATTTACTCTAAATAAATAATTTAAGATAACACCAAAATTATATGCCAAATCACCATTTGCGTCTTTTTCCGTAATCATTTCTTCTGTAAGTTCATAGTACTCAACAATTGAAGGATGACCATCTTCCTTACACATAACACCAACCTTTTCGTCAGGCGCTGCTTTTCTGACTACCTTTGAACCTACTGCAAATCCACCTTCATCAACTGCACCAACAAATTCAGGTGAAAGTATTCTCTGTAACACATTATCTACCGCAAATACATTAAGGTATTCAATTCCATTCTCCTTAACTATATCTAGCATTCCATATTTAGCCATGGAACCGAACCATCCACCATTACCATTTGGAGATGTTGCCATCTTAGATTTTGACTCCATATAAATCTTGCCATTATAATCAGAGGCCGGTGCCATTTCCTGTTTAAAGAAATGAACATAATTCTCATCATAGCCAAAGAACTTATGCTCTTTGAAAAAATCTATAGTTACATCATTATTCTTATCACTTGTCATAATGAAAAGATGTACATAATTCCCAGCTTCATTTACAACATCCATAAGATTACTGATAAGTCTTTCAAAAATGTAAACTGGCTTTGTAAGACCTATGTTATATGTTCCTTTTGGAGAATCAGAACCAAGTCTTGTTCCCATACCTCCTGCAAGAAGAACAGCTGCTGCCTTACCGGCTCTAATAACCTCCAGACCCTTGGCTTTCATATCAGCTCTCCTCTCATCAATTTCGCTAATCTGCATAGCTCCAAGTGGAGAAATATTTCCCTTTTTATCATCACTTGCGCCACCATTAACAAGTCTTACCACTGAGAAATCTGTTTCTTCGATCTGCTGTAATAATTCATTTCTTTCATTATCTGAAAGTTCATCATAATACTGAAGCACATGCTCCTGATTATATTTTTTTAATTTCTCTAACGCTGAATTATAATCCATATTTCCTCCATTCCAAAGTCTTCTTTAATTCATAGCATCATTCGCAAAATCGCCTCTTCGAGGCTTTAATTTTTGTTCTGAATTATTTCATGCTCTTCAAGAACACCTCATAACCTTTCTTTGTTTCATAAATATCAGCTTTACTTGTAATTTCATAAGGTGCATGCATATTAAGAACTGCAACACCACAATCTATAACCTGCATTCCGTAAAGCGCCATGATGTAAGCGATTGTTCCACCACCACCTGCATCTACCTTACCAAGCTCTGCTGTCTGGAATGCAATTTTATTCTTATCCATAATATTTCTAATTTTAGCAATGTACTCTGGGTTAGCATCATTTGAACCTGATTTACCTCTGGCACCTGTAAACTTGTTAAACACCATACCCTTACCCATATATGCTGAATTCTTCTTCTCAAATACTGATGGGAACATTGGGTCAAATGCTGCACTTACATCAGAAGATAACATTCTGGAATTTGCGAGACATCTTCTTAAATTAAGTTCACTGTATTCGCCCATTCTATCCAAAAGCTCTGCA
>CAZESO010000252.1:0-3782 GCA_964515325.1 uncultured Roseburia sp.
CCAAAAACAAGTAAGTAAAAGATTTTTTATATTTTCTCCATCAGGGTCGGCATCGCAACACATTAAGACACTACCATAACGTAATTTATTTTTATCGTAAATAGGTTTACTTGTTTTTGGGTCAATATCTAATCCTAAAGCTTTAATAATATTTACTATTTCTTGATTAGCAAAAGCCTTTGCGGCATCGGCTTTAAAAGTATTTAAAATCTTACCTCTAATTGGAAGTATTGCCTGTGTTTTACGATTTCTGGCTGTCTTTGCTGAACCGCCGGCAGAATCACCCTCTACGATAAACACTTCGCACTCCTCAGGGTTTCTGCTTTCACAGTTGGCAAGCTTACCATTACTGTCTATAGAAAACTTAGGCTTTGACAAAAGATTGGTCTTCGCCTTTTCTTCAGCCTTTCGAATCTTTGCAGACTTTTCAGCACATGCAATAACTGTCTTCAATGTCTCAAGATTCTTATCAAAATAGAACACTAACTCTTCACCTGACAATTCAGCAGTAACCTTACCTGCATCAGGATTGTCAAGCTTAGTCTTTGTCTGTCCTTCAAATCTAGGTTCCGGATGTTTTACTGCTATTACGGCTGTCATACCATTTCTGGCATCATTACCTGTGAAATTAGCATCCTTTTCTTTAAGTATACCAAGCTCTCTGGCGTACTGATTGAGAACCATTGTATACTTAGTCTTAAAACCTGTAATATGAGTACCACCCTCCTGTGTATAAATATTATTACAGAAGCCTAAGATATTCTCCTGGAATTCATCTACAAACTGGATGGCAATTTCAACCTCTATGCCTTCTGTATTTCTCTTGTAATATATGACATCATGAAGAGTTTCCTTGCCTTCATTTAAATCCTTAACATAAGCCTTAATTCCTTCCGGCTCGTTGAAAACTACCTTTTCCTCTTCGCCAAACCTCTTATTTTCGAATGTAATTGTTAATTCATTATTCAAATATGCAGTTTCATGAAGTCTGCTCTTAATTGACTCAGCCTTGAAATATGTCTTTTCGAAAATCTCAGCATCAGGCATAAATGTTACCTTTGTACCTGTATCGCCTTTTCTACATGTACCAATCTCTTTAAGAGGATACATAACCTTTCCCCTCTCATATCTCTGATTGTACACCTTTCCATCAATTCTAACTTCTACTTCAAGCCATTCTGACAGCGCATTAACTACCGAAGCACCAACACCGTGAAGACCGCCGGAAATCTTATATCCACCATCACCAAACTTACCACCGGCATGAAGTATGGTAAATACAACTTCTACCGCCGGTATGCCTGCCTTCTCATTAATACCGATTGGAATACCTCTACCATCGTCCTTAATAACGGCAGTACCATCCTTTTCAAGGGTTACATGAATATTTTTACAATATCCTGCTAAATGTTCGTCAACCGAGTTGTCCACAATCTCATAAATAAGGTGGTTCAAACCTTTTGTAGACACACTACCTATGTACATACCCGGTCTTTTTCTAACAGCTTCAAGACCTTCTAATATAGAAATACTATTTGCATCATAATTCTGTGTTACCTTTGACATATTTCCTCCTTATTTTATATAGCTAATCATTCCCGGACCTAACGCATCTGTTGGTCTTGCTATAAATCCAAGTCCTTCATAAAACTTCTCTCGTCCCTTTGCGCACATAAGACATAACATTATCTCTGTATCCGGTTCCTTATTTTCCTTAACAAAATCTATTATATTATTAATAAGCTGTGAGCCTATCTTCATTCCCTGATAATCCGGCAAAACGATTAAATCCTGAACATAGCATATAACAGAGCCATCTCCAACTACTCGTCCCATAGCCACCGGATTATCATCCACATAAGCCACCACATTATATAAACTATTATCTAGTGCCCGCTTAGCCTGATTTTCAGACAACAGCTTCCAACCAACCGCTTTACGCAAAGCAAGATATGTTTCTAAATTCAAAGTATTTTTCTTTAATGTCACCATTAATGCTTTCTCCGTTCTTTCTATTCCTTTTTTTGCACAGCATTTCTAGTATAAAACATTCCCATCACAAAATCAAGCATACAAATTACCAAACCAAGACCTATGCATAATAGTGTAAAAAGTCCAAGAAAACTGACAAGATATGGCACTCCATTTACTTCCACATCCAAAAAATCATACGGATATCTCTTAAATGCTTTTGGTGCATTTATGCTAATTAATGTCTGTGCCTTTGTCATTATAACAGCAAAATAAGTCATAGGTATAGCAAGCCACATTAATACAAATGATTTTTCAAATATCCTATGAGGCATAATCCATAAAAAATCTATCCACATTATTACCGGTACTACATAATGAACAAATATATCCCCTTCATCAACCTTAACCTCCTGCATAGCTCTCATAGTAAAATCGCTATTTGCAAGCACAAAATTATATACAATAAATGTTAATGTTATGGATAAAATTGTACCACCATATACTATATTAAACTTTCTGCCACACCTATTCTTCTTAACCACGGCATAAAACAGCACAAAAAAACACATAATATTGCTAAGTATGGTAAAATATGAAATGGCATTAACAAAGCCCACAAAATTCTGTTTACGGAGATGGTCTGCAACACCATAGAAGGCTATTAACATAAACATTACTCGAACAATTGTCTTTATTTTATTATTTTTTACAGAATTCATACTAACCTCCCATTATGCCATTTATAATTATTAGTTAGTATGACCTAAAAGTGTATTAAGAATACAAAATTTCGCTTCAAAAAAAGAGACTGCCACTTGCAGTCTCCTTTGATACCATCCCAGTTCCGTTCTATTACACTTTTTTACATATTAATCATTTCTCTTTGCGATAATGCTTAAAATTCTTACAAATAAATTAACAATATCAACATAAATATCTGCCGCACTATCCACAGCATTATCAAGTGTTGGTGTATATTTCTGTGCTTTAACCCAATCATATCCAATATATCCACAGAAAATAACAACTATTAAATAATCAAATATTGTTGAATCAATACCCATAATCAATGATAAGATAAACTCTGTTGCAACAGCTATCAATAATGTTGCAAATAATACTCTTCCTAATCCTTTAAAGAATTCAGGGAACAATACTGTACATGCTATCATTATACCAACTACTATACCTGTTGAAACAAATGCTAACATAATTGATGCAAAATCAAAAAGCGATACATAAAATGTAAGTAACAATCCCATAGATATTGATAATCCTGTAAATCCAACAAAACTTATTACCGGATTACTTGAATTGTATACCACCAACATACTTACAAAGCTTCCTATAAAGTAAATAAGAACAACCGCCAAATAATTCATATCCAAAATTGCATCAGCAAATACTATGGACATAATGATATTGACAAGTATTCCCCATAACACAGTGCCGCCAAGTACTCCATTATACATTTGACTTGTAATTACCGGATCATCATTTGCTACCAATCTAGCTTCTTTGTAAGCTCTATTACTCATAACTCCGTTGCTCATAAAATTTTTCCTCCTTAAAAACGTATTTTTATTTATCTAGGCATCTCTGGGAAACCTACCTTCTTCTGTACTTTTCTTAAAGTCTTTCTTGCATAGTAGTTAGCCTTTTCTGCATTGTTCTTAATAATTCCATCTACATATGCCTTATCCTTTGATAATTCTGCAAATCTATCCTGAATTGGCTTAAGACCATTAGCAACTGTTTCACCAACAGCAAGCTTAAAGTCTCCATAACCTTTTCCTTCAAAGTCTTTT
>CAZESO010000253.1:0-3775 GCA_964515325.1 uncultured Roseburia sp.
TGCACGAAAATAGTATCTTCAATTTGAAGATGACGAATATTATTACTATGTAAAGGCTGTGCCAAAGGTTAAGGTGGTTGCACCTGATGTAAAAGTAAAGAGAATTAATGCAAGAAAGGCTACAAATAAAACAGTAAACAGACAGACTGCTAAGAAGTAGTGGTTAGCATTATAAATTATGGAAAGGAAGTGGATAAATGACAGGTATCGGTGAATTGATTAGCAATTATTTGCCTTTGAAGATTCAAATTACAGATATAGTAGAAATTATATTGTTGTCTGTGACATTTTATCATATATTACTATGGATGAAAAATACAAGGGCGTGGATGTTATTTAAAGGTATACTGGTAATTCTTATTGCTGCATTTATCGCTTCAGTATTTAACTTATCAACAATATTATGGATTTTGAATAAGACATTAAGTGTTGGTATTATAGCTGTAGTAGTTGTGTTCCAACCGGAACTTAGAAAAGCGTTGGAACAGCTGGGAAAGAAGAATATATTCGGTGATTTATTTTTGTTTGATGAAGATAAGATGTCTCAGGGAAGATTTTCAGACAGAACAATTAATGAACTTGTTAAAGCTACTTATGAACTGGCAAGAACAAAAACTGGAGCTTTGATTGTAATTGAAGGTGGTTTGAATCTTGAAGAATATATTAGAACAGGAATCAATATTGATTCGGCAATAAGCAGCCAGTTGCTTATAAATATTTTTGAACACAACACTCCGTTACATGATGGAGCAGTCATCATAAGGGGTGATAGAATTGTTTCAGCAACATGCTATCTTCCATTGTCAAACAATATGGAGCTTAGTAAGGAACTTGGAACGAGACATAGAGCTGGTGTTGGTGTAAGTGAGGCATCAGATGCGTTCACAATTATCGTGTCTGAACAGACAGGTAAGGTATCGGTTACACAGGAAGGTCAGATAACAAGAAACATTGATGGTGATAATTTGCGTAGAATGTTGGTAAAGGTACAGAATAAGACAATTGAATCTAAACGTTTCAAAATATTGAGAGGAAGACGCGAGAATGAAAGAAAAGCTGACAAATAATTTTGTTTTAAAAATTTCATCAGTACTGTTTGCGATTATTGTATGGCTTATTGTGCTTAATATTAATGATCCTAATAAAACGGTTACAATAAGTGACATACCTGTTGAGATAGTAAATGATGATGCTATAACTTCGCTTAACAAAGCATATAGCATAGCGACAGGTAAGACATGTACAATATCGATTTCAGGACCAAGATCCATAGTTGACAAGTTGGATGAGAGTGATTTCTCGGCTGTAGCAGATATTAATGAATTGTCTTTGACAAATTCAGTGCCTATTGATGTTGAATTGAAGAAAAACACATATAAGTCGAAGGTTGACATTACGGTTAAGACAGTACTTAAACTTAATATAGAAGACATTATCGAAAAAGAATATGAGGTAGCAGTTCAATATAAGGGTAAGGTGAAAGATGGATATGTTGTAACAAAAACAGAATTAGAAACAAACACTGTTATTATTACAGCACCTAGTTCACAGATTGAAAAGATAAGTTCAGTGGTAGCAGTGGTAGATGTTACCAACAAGAGTGGAGATTTTGAAGCTACAACTAAATTACAGCTCCTAGATGTTAAAGGCACGGAAATTAAAACAGAAGGAAAACAGATAGGAATGTCTTTCGATTCTGTTAAATCTTCATCTGTTGTTCTTTATAAAAAAGAATTGCCGATAGTGTATGAATTACCGGAGAATATCGGGTATGATACATTGATATCAGGTGATGAAGTATCTGTGAAATCAGTAATCGTGATTGGCAGAAAGGAAGTACTTGATGGTATTGAAAGCATTGTACTGCCGATTGATTTGGAAGAATATGAAGATACAGAAGAAAATATTGTATTGACATATAAAATAGATGACTTGTTACCGGATAATGTATACAATTACACGGACACAGATGAAATCGTGTTGAATATATATACCAACAGTAATGGTTATAGAACAATAACGACAAAAGCTAAGAATATTTCGATTAGTAATATACCTGATGGATTAGAAGCGTCGTTGGTTACAAAGGGAAATGTTTCGTTTACGATAAGAGGCTTAGAAGAACTTGTTCAAAGTCTTGATATTGATGATATTGACATGAAGGTTGATGTGGGAGAGTTGAATGAAGGAACACATAATCTCAAAGTAATAATCACACTACCTGATGGTTTGGAAGTTACAGAGGATGTTTATGTAGAGGTTAGTTTGGCGAAACAGGATGATTCAACAAATGGCTCATCAGAAACACAAACATCTACAATACAGACAGAAACATCGACAACAGTGACGGAATCATCAACAACACCGTCAGAGACAACGTTACCAGCAGAGTCTTCATCAGAGGAAGAAACAGATGATACCAATGAAGAAACAACATCTCCAATGGGTGATGAGGAAGCAACTACAGAGTAGGTAAAAGGGGTAAAATTATGGTTAGCCAAAAGGTAAAAATTGTAGATGAAATAGGTTTGCATATGAGACCTGCGAAGGTGCTGAGCCAAATGGCGGTGGAGTACCATTCCAAGATTAAAGTTAAATTTAAAGATTGTGAGTATAACGCCAAAAGTCTCATAAGTATACTTGGTGCGGGGATAAAATGTAATAGTGAAATAGAGATAATTTGCGATGGTGAAGATGAGGAAATGGCTTTAAGAGAAATAACAGAATATCTTAGTGGCTGTTTTGACAAATAGTAATTTAGAAAAGAGGTTGCGGTATAAAATGAGCGTAAGTGTTGTAATACCAGTACACAATCCAGATAAGAGATTGGGAATAATAATAAAAAGGTTGTTGTGTCAGAATTATGGTCCGGAAAAGATATTATTAGTGCACACTTTGGATTTTACATGTGACAATATGGTTATGTATAAATTGGGTGAGAAATATAAGAATGACTCAAGAATTGAGATTATAGAGATTCAGCCGACAGAATTCGATCATGGTGGAACAAGACATATGGCAATGGAAAAATGCAATACAAAATATGTTTTGTTTATGACACAGGATGCTGTGCCTAAGAATAAACAGCTTATAGGTAAGCTTGTCAGCACTATGGAAAATGATGAAGATATTGCTGTTGTATATGGAAAGCAGGAGGCTTACAAATACAGTAGTACAATAGAAAGCTATACACGAACATTTAATTATCCGGATGTAAGTCATGTATATGGTTTGGATGATGTGGAAGAAAAAGGAATTAAAGCATATTTTTGTTCTGATGTATGTGCTATGTACAGAAAGTCATTATATGAAGAAGTTGGTGGATTTCCAACAAGAACAATATTAAACGAGGATAATATATATTGTGCTAAAGCTATTCATATGGACAAATTAGTGGTATACAACGCAGAAGCGGTTGTATATCATTCACACAATTATACAGGCGTAGAACAGTTTAAACGTAATTTTGATATAGGTGTGTCTCATAGGCAATTTAACTATATATTTGACAAAGTTTCAGCTGAGGGCGAGGGCTTGAAACTGGTAAAAGAAACTGCAGTTTATCTTATAAGAAGACGTGAAGGTTATCTGCTTCCTTATCTTATTTATTACTGTGCATGTAAGTTTCTGGGATATCGACTAGGTAAGCTGTATACGAAGTTACCAAAGGAAGTAATACTTAGTTGTACAGCGAATAAAGGATATTGGAAACAAAACTAAAGGTGAAAGGAAATAGAGAGATGTTAAATTATAAAAGATATAAAAGATATCCGGT
>CAZESO010000254.1:0-3729 GCA_964515325.1 uncultured Roseburia sp.
AGTATCCATATTACCTCTGTTAAAAGCAACTTCAATTGCATGACGAATAGCTCTTTCCACTCTGCTTGCTGTTGTTTTATGGATTTTAGCCACTTCCGGATATAATATTTTTGTTATACCATTTAATGTGTCACTGTCATTTACTGCCATCATTATTGCATCTCTCAAATAATGATAGCCTTTTATATGTGCAGGCACACCCACTTCATGAATAATTGATGTAACATCACTTTCTAAATTTTTCTCTATATATTCCTCTTTGCTTTCACTTGGACTTATTTTTCTATTTATTTGATTCTTCTTATTTAATTGACCATTAACACTTTTTATTCTATTTATTACAATTTCACTGTCAAATGGCTTCATAATATAATAATTTGCACCCATTTTAAATGCATCCTCTGTAATTGACTCCTGACCAATCGCACTCATTACAATAAACTTAGGAATTTTAGCAATCGTGCTATCTTTATTTATCTTTTCCATTAAACTTATACCATCCATTTTAGGCATAATTATATCAAGTAGTACAATATCAGGCTTTTCCTTTTTTATAATATCATACATTTCTTCACCATTTTTTGCTTTTCCTACAACTGTCAATTCAGCATCGCTTTCAATAAGTTCATCAAGCACTCTTAAAATTCTCTCATTATCGTCAGCGATTGCTACATTTAATTTTCCTTCCATATACATATTACTCCCTTTTTGATAAAATTATTTGTTTTTTACTGTCACTTATAGTAAAATTTACTCCAAAAAAGATATTAAATTTTGTAGATAAATGTATTATAATTCTTATGTAAATTATTTGTAAAAATGTGCTTTATCCGGCACATCTGTATTGGAGGTATTATGGCTAATAAAATTATATTTCATATAGATGTCAATTCTGCCTTTCTTTCATGGGAAGCTCTTAGACTCCTTGAAAGTGGCTATGATACTGATATTAGAACAATACCATCTATTATAGGAGGCGATAGAGAAAAACGACATGGCATTGTTCTTGCCAAATCTACTCCTGCTAAAAAATATGGAATAGTAACAGCAGAACCTATTGGTCAAGCACTAAAGAAATGTCCGAATTTAGCTATTTTTCCTTCGCATTATGATTATTATCACAAATGTTCCACTGCATTTATGGAGGTTTTAAGAAGATATGCTCCAATAGTTGAGCAATACAGTATAGATGAAGCTTTCTGTGATATGACAGGTACTACTTCAATGTATGGAGATATGGTAGAATTTGCTCATAAATTAAAACAAATAATATACGACGAACTTGGTTTTACTGTAAATATTGGTATTTCAACTAACAAATTACTTGCCAAAATGGCTTCTGACTTTGAAAAACCTTTTAAGGTCCATACATTATTTCCAGAAGAAATATCTGTAAAACTTTGGCCACTATCGGTTAAAGATTTGTTTTTTGTTGGTAAATCAAGTTATTCTAAAATGCAAAATCTTGGAATAAGAACAATTGGCGACTTAGCAAATATGGATATCAATATGCTTAAACTTCATTTTAAAAAGCAAGGTGAAACATTTTATAATTTTGCTAATGGTATTGCTACTGATGTATTAGATTTCAGCGAACCACTCAATAAAGGCTACAGTAATTCCATAACATTGCCAAAGGATTTAACCAATTCAAATGATGCATACCAAATACTCTTGTCGCTTTGCGAAGTAACATGTTCCAGAATAAGAGCCGATAAAGCCTTTGTTAATGTTGTGGGAATTCAAATAGTTGACAATGAATTCACCAAAACTTCTAAGCAGATGACCTTAGACCGTTCAACTAACATAACTGATGAAGTTTATGGTATAGTTTTACAATTATTCAATCAACTTTGGAATAAACAGCCAATAAGACTTTTAAGTGTTCAAACATCCAAAGCCAGTGACGATAATTATGAACAGTTTGATTTCTTTGATAACGGAAAGCATGAAAAATTAAGAGAATTAGATTCAGCAATTGATAAAATCAGAGATAAATATGGTGATTCATCTATTGTGAGAGCATCACTTGTAAATGCAAATGTTAAAGCTAAGAATAAATACAAAGGTGATTAATATAAAGCAGGTCGGTTTGCTAAACTGACCTGCTTTATATTAATTTCTCCATGAAGGATTTTCAATATCAATATATTTCTGTGCTTCATCTAAATTATTTTCACATATATATGAATACCATTCACTATTACCATTGTTATATTCTTCCTCTATCATTGAGAAAAATCCTGACTTTAATCCAGATAAATAATAGTCACCACTTTCAATATCTTCATTTTTTTCCAAAATCTCTGTTAACACTTTCTTTCTCGTGCTATCATCCAACATAAGAAATGCATGATTACTTCCAAGAACTATTTCTTCGAACTGTAATTTATTAAGTTCAAAAGCTGCTTCTTCACTAAATCCCCCTTCTATATAAGACCTATTACAATAATCCTTATATACAATTTTTGCCATATCACTTCTTTGTATTAATTCATTTGCCGCTTGATTAGTTTTAGTACAATATGCAATATATTCTGATGCATTATTATAGAGTGTTGGCGAAGTGGCATATGTAGAAAGCCATCCATCACACACAACTTTCAGTAAATCTTCTGTAGAAGCTTTTTCCAAGACTTCTTGTGGCATATATAAACTTGCTAATATATTATCAATACCTCTCATTAATTCTTCATTATTTTCATATGGAAATAACAATTTTCCATCTTCATTAATCCAATCTTCGCTTGTGAAATGTGGCTCAGCATCATATACTGTTTCAAGAAGATTATTAAACTCATCAAACATAATAGAGTCAACTTTAACTTTTGTTATACTATTTTCTTTTTTGCTGTTCTTTTCATTATCACATCCTACAACTATCATTGATATTAATAAAATTAATAATGTGATAAGTTTTTTGTTATTCATAGTTGGTCTCCTAAATATAATTTATTATCTTACATTTCTACTGTGCTGGTCTATAGTATTTGATTGAACTTTCATTTGTATAATAAGGACAACGTTTTAAATAATGCCCAACCATTGGACCAGCTCCCCATTTTGAAATACAATAACTTTGAACATTGCCAGTAGTATCATTTGGTGCAATAACATTTATTCTTGTTACTATAGCTGAATGCGCTCCAGAATTGTAATATGCTATATCTCCCACTTTTGCTATAGATGATACCTTATAATATGGATCTAAAGTAAATTTAAGAGGATTACTTAACCAAATATGTTGATAATCTGTACGCCAATCTTTTAACCATGCATACGAATGGCAATTAAAAGTTGTTGAAGCAGTTGAAATATGTGTTGCATTATATGTAGCTATCAAATTTGCATATTCAGATGAATTACACATTACTAATGTAGAATAATAATCAACTGTAACTCTATCACCGCTAGGAGTTGATATAACGAGTGTTTCATTTGATCCATATGTCGTTATATATTCACTAAATAAACTTACATCATTATTCACATCACAAAATAGTAAATCATATGAATTTTTATTTTTATAATACTCAGATTTTTCTTTCTGTTCAGCTTTACTCATATATACTTCAATGAATTCTTGTGTATCCATACTATTACTTTTAATAACATCAAGAAGCATATATTCTAATATATTAATAGAATCATTTATATTTGCATCATCATATATCTTAATTCTCATTTCTTTGTTATTACACATTGTAGAGAAATTATCTGTAACTTCAT
>CAZESO010000255.1:0-3726 GCA_964515325.1 uncultured Roseburia sp.
AGCAGATTTTATTAATTGTGTTGCATTCGGAAGAGCAGCAGAATTTGCTGAAAGATATTTACGTCAAGGAACAAAGATTGCGGTTACCGGACGTATTCAGACAGGAAGCTATACAAACAGAGATGGCGTAAAAGTTTACACAACAGATGTTGTGATTGAAGAACAGGAATTTGCAGAAAGCAAAGCAGCAAGTGGAACATCTAACAACAATTATCAGGCAAGTCCTGCACCATCACCAAGCGTTGATATCGGCGATGGATTCATGAATATTCCAGATGGAATTGATGAAGAATTACCATTCAGCTAAAAACGATTGATTGTGTAGTAGTAAGAACGCGTGTGTTCGAGAAATATTATAGGAGGTATTGACAAATGGCTTTTGATAAAGGTAGTAAAACAGATTCTCCAATGAAGAGAAGAAATATCCGCAGAAGAAAAAAAGTATGTGTGTTCTGTGGAAAAGAGAATAATGAAATCGACTACAAAGATGTAGCTAAGTTAAGAAAATATGTTTCTGAAAGAGGAAAAATTCTTCCAAGAAGAATCACAGGAAACTGTGCAAAACATCAGAGAGCTCTTACAGTTGCTGTTAAGAGAGCAAGACATATCGCTTTAATGCCATACACACTTGACTAATTTGTGGCCGATATGTCTCGACATATCGCTTTAATGCCATACACATTAGACTAATTAATGTATATAAGACTCATAGTACGTAAGGGCTATGGGTCTTTTTATTTTATGAATTTTGACTAATATAGATATATTTGGTATACTAAATTATAAACTAACGAAACGGAGGAAAATGTAAATGGCAAAGGATAAAAAGGTAAGTGTTTTTTTTAAGGAATTCAAAGATTTCGCTTTAAAGGGAAATGTAATGAGCATGGCTGTTGGTGTGCTGATAGGTGGAGCGTTTAGTTCTCTTGTTACATCACTCACTACTAATATTATAACACCTCTTCTTAATTGTATTGGAAAAATAGATGCTAAGGATACAGCTAAGTTAGCGGTAACCATAAAGGGACAGACTATTGAGTTTGGTATATTTTTAGCAGATATAATAAACTTTGTTATTATGGCGTTTATAATATTCTTATTGGTAAAGGCAATGAATAAAATTGCAAGTATTGGAAGTAAGGAAGTAAAGGTTGAACCGACTACTAAGAAATGTCCATATTGTAAGAGTGATATTGCGCTAGATGCAGTTAGATGTCCACATTGTACAAGTGAGATTGAATAGTATTAAAATAATTTTTCTTTATCTGTTATTTAATTTGTGATATAATAAATTTAGTTTAGTGAGATAGTGTGATGTTAATATTTATTATAGTGAGGATAATGGATGACGGATAAAAAAGGAAAAAGGCAGTATGTAATAACATTAATAAGCATAATTACAGCGATAATGATAATTGTAGATTTTACATTTTTATCGTTTTATTTTCTTGCAAGAAGTGATGCTGTTGCATTAGGTGAGAGTTCCTTGGCTGAGCAGTCGGAGCGACTAAATAATTTCCTGCTAAAAGGTCTTGATGTGATGGAAGTTACAGGAAGTACTGTGGAGCATATGATACAGGAAGGCAGAAGCTTGGAGGAAATACAGAATTATCTGATTGGACAGTCAGAGGATTATGCAGTTAAGGTGGATAAGAATTTTACAGGAATATATGGTTATTTTAAAGGTCAGTATCTTGATGGTGTTGGATGGGTTCCGGAAGCTGATTATGATCCAACAACACGTCCATGGTATAAAGCAGCTATGGAAGGTAATGGAGAGCCGGTTGTTGTATCTCCTTATGTAGATGCACAAACCGGAAAAGTAATGATTTCAGTAAGTATGTTGTTAGAGGATAAAGAAAGTGTTATATCTCTTGATATGGTAATGGATGAAATGCAGGAATTTGCTGAAAGTATCAATTTAAATGGTAATGGATATGGTTTTATTTTAGATGATAAGGGCTTGATTGTTGCACACTATGAAGCAGAAGAAGTAGGTAAAAATTATTTAACTGATGACAATATGCAAGATACTGATATGCAGAAAATTGCAGCAAAAATTATTGGTGGAAATGGCAAAACTATAGAAATTAGAATTAACGGACATGACAGCAGAGTTTTTTACAAACAAGTTCATGAAGATTTGTATGTTGTTATGATAGTTGATGTTCATGATTTGTTTAAAAAGGTTGAAATGAATATAGTTGTTAATCTGATTTTATCTACATTTATTTTTGGAGTAGTCATTTTCTTTATTAGGTCAAGTCATAAGAATAGAACAAAAGCTATAGCATATGCAGAGGAATTAAAAGAATACCAGACAACATTAGAAGAGCGGGTAGAAGCGCAAACGTTAGAGATACAGGGACAAGCTGACAAAATGCTTGAAATACAGGAAAATGCAGTTGAAGGTATGGCTTCATTAATTGAAAGTCGTGATGGTAATACTGGTGAGCATGTACGAAGTACAAAGAAATATGTGTCTATGATTTTGAAATACATGTATGAAAATAAAATGCATGAGGACATCATTACGAAAAAATATGTGAAGTATGTGAAAAAAGCAGCAACCCTTCATGATGTAGGGAAAATCAAGATTTCAGATGTGATTCTTAACAAGCCTGGCAAATTTACACTTGAAGAATATGAAATAATGAAAAAGCATGCACCATATGGTGGCGAAATTGTTAAAGACATTCTTGGTAAAAATGCAGATGAAGAATTACTTCAGATAGCAAGGAATGTTGCACGATATCATCATGAAAAATGGGATGGTAGTGGATATCCGGAAGGCTTAAAAGGCGAAGAGATTCCTTTATGTGCAAGAATTATGGCTGTGGCAGACGTGTTTGATGCATTGGTGTCAAAGAGAGTCTATAAGGATGCAATGATGATGGATAAAGCATTTCAAATATTAGCAAGAGATGCCGGAAGACATTTCGATCCTGAAATAGTGGAAGTATTTATAAAAATAAGGGAAGATGTGGAAAGGTATGTAGAAGAGAAAAAGAAATAGACTACAGCTAAGTGATGAGGTTAAGACGTTTAAGAATGTATAAATAATAGTATCTTAAGGGTGCGCAATTAATAGAGTGGTTGCGCGCCCTTTTTTTGTTAAATTGTTGTCTGTGCATAAAAATGTGCAACGATTGCGCAAATATTTGTGCAAAGTGCTTAAAAAAAGTAAAAGTTTTTTAGGTAACAAGCAACTTGTTTGCGCAACCTAAAAATGTTAATATGCTTCTATAAGGAACTCATTGGGAAGGTTGATGAGTTATAAAATGAAAGGTGGAAGCGAAAAATGAGAAAGAATATTTTTAAAAAGTTTGTTGCAACTCTTGCAACAGCAGCGATGGCAGTTGGTATGGTTGCAGCACCTACAATGGATGCATATGCAGCGGACTCTTATGCTTATGTAGTAGGTATTAATGGATCAGAATGGGGTATGGATCATACACTCACTTCAACAGATGGTGTAAATTACACAGGAGAAATTGATTTTTCAGCTGGTGGTGATATCAGTATCTTATTAACTGAAAATGATTGGGATAGTAGTGGCACAATTACATCATGGAATGGGAACACTAATGTATATGCTAAAGATGGTAGAGATGCAGTTTGGTTTTTAGGAGATAGTGATGAAGCTGGTACATATACTGTTAACTATAATAAAGATACAGGTGTAGTTACAGCGAATATTAAGGCGGTAAGTACAACTGTATGGAC
>CAZESO010000256.1:0-3708 GCA_964515325.1 uncultured Roseburia sp.
AATCAAGGCACAAAGGACCCTGATAATTATGCGCCAGAGGTGCTTGAAACCTTTATAAATAAACATCCGGCTAATGATTATTTTGTAAAATTCAATTGTCCGGAGTTTACAAGCTTGTGCCCGATAACAGGACAACCAGACTTTGCAACTATTACAATTTCATACATTCCGTCAGAAAGAATGGTTGAAAGTAAATCTTTGAAATTGTATTTATTTAGTTTTAGAAATCATGGGGATTTCCATGAAGATTGTGTAAATATAATCATGAAAGACCTTATAAAGCTTATGGAACCTAAGTATATTGAAGTATGGGGGAAGTTTACACCAAGAGGTGGAATCTCCATTGATCCATATTGTAATTATGGAATGCCGGGAACAAAATGGGAGGATATGGCAAATAAAAGATTATTCGAACACGATATGTATCCGGAAAAGGTTGATAACAGATAATAACCACTTAATCAAAACCATTATTAAAAATATTAAAAACTCGTTTTATTATTTGTGGTTTTGTGATATAATATAATCTGTATGTTGAGGTTTTGATTTTAAGAGACCTTGAAACGAATATGGAGGTGGATTTATTGTCAGAAAATAATCAGCCAAATGAACAGCAGATTGCGGCAGCTAATGACAGAAGGCGCCGAATAAATAAATTAAAAAAGATTATAATTATAACAGCTTTGATTTTAATAATTATTCCTATAATTATGTGCGTGATACTAATGTTTAGAGTATCAAGTCTGCAAAAGAAGCTGGATGAGTTGCTAGTATTAAGGGATAGTGGTGAAATAGTTGCACAGCATGATGATAATGGTAAAGTTTATTATGTGTATGCCAATACAATAGAGAACGATGTAATCGGTGATACTCAGGTGTCAGTTCCCTCGGTCGAGACGCTGGACATAGTTCTTGATGATCAGGTTGAGCCGGAAACGCAACCAGTTGAACAGGTAGATACCGGGAGATATGTTTATCTTACATTTGATGATGGACCAAGTTCGCAAACGGAAAAGATAATAAGCATTCTGGATGAATATAATGTTAAGGCTACATTCTTTGTTATTGGAAAAGAGGATGAAGTGTCACTTCAAAGATACAAGATGATTGTTGAGAGTGGTAATTCAATTGGTATTCATTCGTATTCTCATACTTATGAGGAAGTGTATGCGTCGGTTGACAGTTTTGCAAATGATGTTCAAAAGATTAGTGATTTGGTATATAATGCAACTGGTGTAAGAACTAAGTTGTATAGATTTCCAGGTGGAAGTTCTAATGCAATTGCAGATGATATCAGTGTGTTTATAGAATATTTAACAGCAAACGGCTATACATATTATGATTGGAATTCGTCTAGCAAGGATGCATCTTCAGTTATGCCGCCTAAGGAAGAGATTGTTAATACAGTAATTTCAGAAGTGGAAGGCAAAGACAATGTAGTTGTTTTGATGCATGATTCAGAGAGAAAAGAATCTACTGTTGAGGCTTTACCGGAATTAATTGAAAAATTGCAGGCAATGGGATATACAATCAAAGGAATAGATGAGAATTCCGTGCCGGTACAACATAGATAAAGTAAGTTATAATGGAGGACAAGATGAGCTTTTTAAAAGAATTAAAGGAAGATTTAGGACAGGCAATGAATGAGTTGATTAGCGATGACGCAATGGATATGGCTGAAGAAGCAGTACAGGCTGAATCTGTTGATACAACAAAGGTTGCTGATGCTGAGGAGACAGAAGATGCGGTTGTAACAGATGAATCAGAAGTTAATACATTAGATTTTGATTTTGATGCTATTAATGAAATTCTTGAGGATGAAGCAGAGGCAACTGTAGCAGAAGAGATTACTATGAATTTTGATACTGAAAGTGAGATGGAGAGTTCGATGATGGAAGATATTATGAATGAAATAGATGAAGATGTTGAAGCAGAAACAATGGTAGAAGAACCAGCAGATAATAATGCATCAAGTGATATTTTTGTGTTGGATGATGATGACGTTGTGGCTGATGAAGTAACAGAAATAACAAAAGGAACAATCATCGAAGGTAATCTTTCGTCAAATGGTTCGATTAACGTATATGGTAAGGTTAAGGGAAATGTAACATGTAAGGGTAAGCTTATGATAGCAGGTACTATCGTGGGTGAATCCAGCGCCAGTGAAATCTTTGTTAATAATGCAAAGGTTGATGGTGATGTTAAGAGTGAAGGAACAATTAAGATTGCAAATGGCTCGGTTATCATTGGTAATGTATATGCTACATCTGCAGTTGTAGCAGGTGCTATTAAGGGTGACATTGACGTACATGGTCCTGTTATTGTGGACGGTACAGCAGTTGTTAAAGGTGATATTAAGTCGAGATCAGTACAGATTAATAATGGCGCAGCTATTGAAGGTTTCTGTTCACAGTGCTATGCAGACATTGATTACAAGGCATTGTTTGACGAAACATTTAGTAAATAATAGAAAGGACAATTATTTATATGGGCGAATATAAAAGAGTTGTTTTAAAGCTTAGTGGTGAAGCGTTAGCCGGTGACAAGAAAACAGGTTTTGATGAAGCTACAGTAGTAGGCGTTGCAAAGCAGGTTAAGGTGCTTGTAGATCAGGGTGTCGAGGTTGGTATTATTATCGGCGGAGGCAATTTCTGGAGAGGCAGAACAAGTGAGAAAATTGACAGAACAAAAGCAGATGCTATTGGTATGTTAGCTACAGTTATGAACTGTATTTATGTGTCTGAAATTTTCAGAACAGAAGGTATGAGTACTCAGGTACTTACACCGTTTGAATGTGGTTCATTTACGAAACTCTTTTCAAAAGACAGAGTGAATAAATATTTTTCAAAGGGTATGGTGGTATTCTTTGCAGGTGGTATAGGTCATCCATATTTTTCAACAGATATGGGAACTGTACTTAGAGCTATTGAGATTGAAGCTGATGTGGTATTGTCGGCTAAATCAATTGATGGTGTATATGACAAGGATCCTGCAAAATATCCTGATGCAAAGAAATATGATGAGATAAGAATTGAGGAGATAGTTGATAAGAAGTTAGGTGTTATCGACTTGGCAGCATCAGTTCTTTGTATGGAGAATAAAGTACCAATGCTTATATTTGGACTTAACGAGAAGGACAGTATTATAAATACTGTAACAGGCAAATTTACAGGAACAAAGATTATTGTTTAATAAATGAGGTTTGAAAGGAATTAAAAAAATGGATAGTAGATTAACACAATTTGAAGATAAAATGCAGAAATCAGTAGATGCTTTATTAAATGAATATGCTTCAATTAGAGCAGGTAGAGCTAATCCACATATTTTAGATAAGTTGAAAGTGGATTATTATGGAACACCAACACCATTCCAGCAGGTGGCAAACATTTCTGTACCGGAAGCTAGAATGATTCAGATTCAGCCATGGGAAGCAAGCCTTATCAAAGAAATTGAAAGAGCAATTATTAATTCAGATTTAGGCTTAACTCCTTCAAATGATGGTAAGGTAGTAAGACTTGTATTCCCTGAACTTACAGAGGATAGAAGAAAAGAATTAGTTAAGGATGTTAAGAAAAAAGGTGAAAATGCTAAGGTTGCAGTTAGAAATGTAAGAAGAGATGCTAACGATGTATTAAAGAAGCAGAGCAAGGCAAATGAGATTTCAGAAGATGAAGCAAAGATATTAGAAGATGAAGTTCAGAAGCTTAC
>CAZESO010000257.1:0-3698 GCA_964515325.1 uncultured Roseburia sp.
ATGAAAGTAAGACAAATTTTAAAGTGTTTCCAATAGAGGTTAAGTCATCTAAAAACTATACAACAACTTCATTAGGAAGATTTAAAGAGATGTTCAGTAAAAAAATTGCTTCTCAATATATTATTCATCCAAAGAATTTAATGGTGGAGGGCGATATTATAAAGATACCACCATATATGTTTGGAGCAGCATTTAAATAAAATTGGTAAATAATTGAAATTATAGTTGAAAAATGTATCATAAAAATGGTATAATTTGTAACGATTGTCTAGAAGTTAAAGCCAGGTAAAAAAACGCAATTTTTGCGTTTTTTTATTTGTTTTAAGAGGAAATTATAAATTGCAATAAAGGAGAAGAAAGATGCCAAATATTGATTATGTAGCAGAAGAAACAACAAAGGCAAAAGAAGTAGCCACTGAAGTAGCTAAAAGTTCAGGTGGTATGGATATGATGGAGATTTTAATTATAGTTATTATAGTAGTGTCTGTTTTGACACTGATTTTGTCAATAATCGCTCTTGCAAAAACATGTGGTATTAAGAAAAAAGTTGATGCTATGAGCATAAGAGTTGGAAATATTGATGCTGGCAAAGGTTCAGATATTGGTGTGGTTTTTTGTAAGAAATGTGGAAGTAACTACAGTGTAAGCGAGAAAAAGTGTCCATATTGTGGAGAGAAGAGATAGTAGTTTTTGTGAATTAATGAGGTGAATACTAATGATAGTTACACTTATGAAATCGGAGAGAATATTTAGTATTACTCTGCCGGAAAAGGTTAATGGAAGATATTGGATATCAGATTTAGATATCAATGGCAAAAAAAGAGATATTATAAGCGTTGAGGGAATAAACGGTAATTGGGTTCTTAAAGAAACAAAGAAAGTAAAAATAACCAATCAGACAGAAGAAGTAGTCCGTTTGAATACAGGAGTAATATATTCTGTGCAGATGTTTGATGAAGATGAACCTGCGTATTTGTTTGCAGAAGAAGTAAATGATTCGCGTAAGATTTTTAAGAAGCTTGTTGTATCTAATGATGTACAGATAAGTATTGGACGAGATGTGAATAATAGTATTTGTATTCATAACAATTTCGTTTCATCAAATCATGCGACCATAGTTTATTTTAATAATGAATGGACAATTTCGGATAATAATAGTACAAATGGTACATATGTTAATATGAAGAAAGTCACCACAGCAAAACTGGAACCGGGAGATGTGGTGTTTATTATGGGTTTCAAACTGGTTGTTGGAAGTAATTTTATAGCAATAAATAATCCTGATAATACAGTGGTTTATGACCAAAGCATCTTGTTTGGCTTTGAAAATCCTAAAAAAGATATAGCAAAAGAGAAATTGAATGAAGATGAATTGGAAAACGAATATTTTTATCGTTCGCCTCGTTTTAAACGAGAGATATCGCCGGTAGAAATAAAAATAGATCCACCACCTCAAGCTGAGAAGGTTGATACAACTCCAATGGCATTAGTAATCGGTCCTGCAATTACAATGGGTATGGCATCTTTGTCAACAGGTATTTTTTCGGTTGTAAATGCTATGTCAACGGGCGGTAATCTTATGACAACAGCACCAACACTCATTATGTCATGCAGTATGTTGTTAGGTATGATTTTATGGCCTATATTGACCAAAAGACATGAGAAGAAAGTAAAAGCCAAAATGGAAAGATATAGACAGGCAAAGTATAAAGACTATATCTTTTCTATAAAGGATACCATTACTAAAGAAATACAGAATCAAAGTAATATATTATTTGAGAATAATGTTGCCATTGATGAGTGCATAGACAGAATTCTTTCTAAAAAGGATAATTTGTGGGAAAGAGTAATAGGTCAGGATGACTTTTTAAAGTTGAGAGTTGGACTTGGCAATATACCATTGCAAGGTAAAATACAGTATCCTGAAAAAAGATTTTCATTGGAAAGTGACAATCTTCAGGATGAATTGGTTGCGTTGATGGGAGAACCTAAGAAATTAAATATGGTTCCAATAACATATTCTTTTGCGGATAGTAAAGTATGTGGTATTGTCGGCGAAAAGAAGTCTTTGGCAGAAGATTTTGTCAAGAGTATGATAGTGAGAATGGCATCCTTACATAGTTATGATGAATTGAAAATCATAATTATAACCAGTGAAGAGGATAATGAATGCTGGAGTCCTTTTAAATGGTTGCCACATGTGTGGGATGATGATAAAAATGTTAGATTTTATGCTACAAATCTTAATGAAGCAAAAGACTTATCAGCCTATTTTGAAAAAATATACTATGAAAGAAAGCTGAACAGAAGAAACAGTAAAGAAATTGTTTCTCCATATTATCTTATATTCAATATGAATAAAGCAGTTAGTGAGAAAACAGATATCTTTAATATGATTTTGAAAGATGAAGAACATTTAAGCTTTGGTATCATTAATATAGAAGAAACTCTTAATGCTTTGCCAAAAGAATGTTCAATGGTTATTGAAATTGGTGAAAAAGTTTCGAAAATCTATGATAGAAATGATATTACAGGTAATAGAACAGAATTTTTGGCAGATTTAGGATTGAGTTGTGATATAAGTGATATTACAAAAGCGGCAGGAAATATTCAGCTGGATATTTCGAAGAATGCCTATTCATTGCCGGGTATGCTTACATTCTTAGAAATGTTCAATGAAAATAAGATAGAGCATCTTAATCCGCTTACCAGATGGAAAGAAAATAATCCTACAGTTTCATTGGCAGCACCTATTGGTGTTGATACATTAGGTCAGTTGTTTACATTAGACTTACATGAAAAGTTCCAAGGACCGCATGGTTTGGTTGCAGGTATGACCGGTTCAGGTAAGAGTGAATTTATTATTACATATATTTTGTCGATGGCTGTAAATTATCATCCGGATGAAGTTGCATTTATTCTTATTGACTACAAAGGCGGAGGATTAACAGGTGCCTTTGAAGATTCAGAGAAAGGTATCAAATTGCCACATTTGGCAGGAACAATAACAAATCTGGATGGTTCGGCAGTTAAGCGTTCTTTGATATCAATACAAAGTGAGTTAAGAAGAAGACAGGCAATATTTAATGAAGCAAGAAAGGTTGCGAATGAAGGTACAATGGATATTTATAAATATCAGAAATTGTACAGAAATGGCATTGTAAATGAGCCAATACCTCATTTGTTCATTATTTCAGATGAGTTTGCTGAATTGAAGACACAACAGCCTGAATTTATGGTACAGCTTATAAGTGCAGCCAGAATTGGACGAAGCTTAGGTGTTCATCTTATTCTCGCAACACAGAAGCCATCAGGTGTGGTTGATGATCAGATTTGGAGTAATACAAGATTCAGAGTCTGCTTGAAGGTACAAGATAAATCAGACAGTATGGATATGATTAAGAGACCAGAAGCTGCGGAACTTGCGAACACAGGTAGATTTTATCTACAAGTAGGTTTCAATGAGTTTTTTGCATTAGGACAGTCTGCATGGTGTGGAGCTCCTTACAACGAGACTGGTGAGGTTGAGAAAAGTGTTGATGATAGTATCAAGGTTATCGACAATATAGGTAGAGTTGTAAAAGAAATAAAACCAAAGAAGAAACAACAGAATAGTGGAGAAAGCACAAAACAGATAGTTGCCATAGTTAAATACCTATCAGATTTGGCAAAAGAAGAAGAAATAAGTGTCAGACCAT
>CAZESO010000258.1:0-3440 GCA_964515325.1 uncultured Roseburia sp.
AATTCCACTTGGGAATATAACATTAACTTCTGTCAATGACATATACAAGCTTTGTACCATACATTCTTCTATTTTTGCATCTTCTTCGCCTGTATTAATTACTGACACTCTAACATATGCATCATCTTCGTTAAAAAGCTCAAATTCATTACTTGACATACCTGGCTCTAATGTAAATTCATCTTTATTACCATAGTTGTTTGATATATGCCAACCATTGTCTAACCAATACTGTAAATCCATTGGGAATTCATATACCACTCCATCAAGATAAAACTGTCCACTTGTAATCTCTTTTTCAAGCTTCTTTGTGCCATCTTCAATTGTCTTTTCCTGCTTTTCAGCTTCTTCTTTTTCCTGCTTCTCAGTTTGTTTCATTGCCATTACTCCGATTGCTGTTACAATCGCAACCCAAATAAGAATTACGAATAAAACTATTTTTCCTCTTCCTCTTCTCATAACTTACATTTCTCCTTTGTTTATTAATTTCCATCTTGACTCTGCTTTTTACCACTAATAAAAGAGCTAATTATAATAATTACACCTACCAAAACAGTAAATCCACCTACTATAGCAAAGCTATTTAAAAATGAATTATCCCTAAGCTCATCTGAATTAGATGTAGATAGTACATAAACTCTTTCTGGATTAGTCTCAATAATTTTTACATAGAAAAGATCACCCTCTTCTATTGGCTTAGATTGATTATTAAAGCTTTGTTCTGATTGGTACGTTTCACCATTCACTTCATACTCTACAATAAATTCACAATCATATACAGTATAATTTTTATACTTACCATTTGTCTTTTTTCTTTCTGAATCCTGCTCTACAGAAACAATTTCTACCACCGGTGCCTCATACCACTCTGCTTCTTCTGGAATCAATTCCTGTACCTGTGCTATAGAATTCTTCATGGACATAGTTGCGGAAATAAAAAACATTCCTACTATAGCCACAAAAATGCCTGCAAACGCACGACTTCTGCCATTTAAATTTTTAATATTGATACTCACAGTTTCCTCCTCTCTTGCACTTAGCTTTAACATAGTACCACAATTACATGTTATTGTCAATTCGAAACTATGTCACGTTGTTTATTATAGCACGACTTAGTATCGATGTCAAACTAACTTTTGCAATTTTTTTATTTTTTTATTTATGGTATGGTTCGTTTCCAAGGATACGATAACTGCGATATATCTGTTCCAACAACACAACTCTCATTAATTGATGAGGAAATGTCATCTTAGAAAAGCTCAACTTATAATCTGACTTAGATTTCACCTCATCTGAAAGTCCTAATGAACCACCAATAATAAATGTGATATGTCCTTTGCCTGATACACCTATACTTTCAATCTTCTTTGACAATTCTACGGAATCTAACATCTTTCCTTCTATTTCAAGAGTGATAACATATGAATCTTCTTTAAGATTGGCAAGTATTCTTTTCCCCTCTTTATCGCGTATAGCATTCTCTATAGCTTCCGAAGCACCATCTGGAGTCTTCTCATCTGCCACTTCTACAATTTCAAGCTTTGCATATCTTGAAAGACGCTTTGAATATTCATCAATCGCCATTGTAAAATATTTCTCTTTAATCTTTCCAACACATAAAACTGTAATTTTCATGTCTTTCTCCTCTCGCCATAATTTCCATTTCTACCAAATTAACTTTATCACCTTCTTGATTTTTTTTACACGCTAAACATTCTATCACATAACATTCACATAAATCTACTTGTTATAAGAAAAAAAATATTGTAAACTTATAAAAGATTTTGAAGTAACAAAGGAGATTTATTATGGCTTGGTGTCCAAAATGCAAACGAGACTATATTGACGAAGTAACAGAATGTAAGGAATGTGAGATTCAGTTATTTGATGGTGAATCTGATAATTATGACCTGCTGTTGAAAGATAGCAACGAAGAAACAGTCTATACTGTTTATAATTATCTTAATGAAACTACCAATTATACCACTGAACTTTTTGCTGATGATGATAATGGTATATATGAAATTTATGCCCTTAGGGAAGAAATTGAAAACATTAAAAAAGCTATCATTATGTTTTTAGAAGACGAGCTTAAAAACTCCGATGAAGAAGCTTTAGAAAACCTTGCAGAAAATCTTGAAGATGAAGTAAATAAGAAGCCTGCCTCTGCTACATATGTAAGCGCTAAAGACAAATACGAAGAAAGACAGTCGTCTGCTTTCAGCACACTTTTTGTTGGTGTTTTAGGCATGATATTTATGATATTAAAGTTTATGGGAATTTCTTTTATTAGTTTAAGCGGTTCATCTGATATTTTATTTAACATAACTATGACTGCAATTTTTGCCATTTTCATCATAGTCGGTATTGTTACATACAATACTGCCAAAGCATTAAAAAATACAATCACAGAAGAAGAAAATATTATCGAAGACTTGAAGAAATTCTTTGAAAATGAAATCACAGCGGAATCTATAGATAATGAATGCTCATTTACAGATGAAACTGAAGAATTAAAGTATTTTGCCAGACAGTCTTGTATTAAAGAGAAAATCAATGCTAAATTTAATGTTAGCGATGAGAATCTTATCGACCAGATAATCGATGAATATTATCCTTTGATTTTCAAGGATGAAACAAATGAAAAGATTGAAGTTCTTGAAATTAATGGTGAAGAAGTGTAATATATATCAAAAGGGTTGTTGCTTATCGCAACAACCCTTTTTGTATTTTCGCTTACTCATCCCAATTGTGGTAAACCGCCTGCACGTCGTCGTCCTCATCAAGCAAATCAAGGATTCTGTTAATCTTCTTGATGTCGTCGTCGTTTGAAAGTTCAACGTAGTTCTGTGGAATCATTGTAACCTCTGCTGAAGCCATTGGAACACCTGCATCTTCAAGAGCCTTTCTAACTGTCTCAAAATCATCAGGAGCTGTAACTACTTCATAGCTGTCCTCTTCTTCTGCGAAATCTTCTGCACCTGCGTCAAGCGCTGTCATCATGATTTCATCTGCCTCCATATCACATTCTTCTTTGTCAATGATAATCTGTCCTTTTTCATCAAACATATAAGATACACAACCTGTTGTACCAACACTTCCGCCACCTTTTGTGAAAGCATTTCTTACATTTGATGCTGTTCTGTTTCTATTATCTGTAAGAGCGTTTACGATAATAGCTGTACCACTTGGACCATATCCTTCATATGTAACTGACTCGTAATTAACATTATTTGCATCACCGGCTGCTTTCTTGATACCTCTGTCAATTGTATCATTTGGCATATTGTTCTGCTTTGCTTTAGCAATAACTGCTGCAAGCTTACTATTGTTTGCAGGATCCGGGCCACCCTCTTTTACTGCTACTGCAATTTCTCTACCAATAATTGTAAAAATCTTACCTTTAGCAGCATCATTTTTCTCTTTCTTGTGTTTAATGT
>CAZESO010000258.1:3450-3691 GCA_964515325.1 uncultured Roseburia sp.
AAATATCAAACTTAACACCTTCAACCGTAACTGTAAGTTTTTCATTCTCTTCCGGTATTCTGTCAAGTTCTGATATTAACAGACCATTTAATGTGTCATAATCTTCCTCATCAAATTTCAAGGATAATTTATCCTCTAACTCCTCCAATGTAGTCATACCTTTTGCAAGATACACTCTATCATTCTCCTGAAAAATGTTGTTTTCCTCTACATCATATTCATCCAATATATTTCCAACAAT
>CAZESO010000259.1:0-3690 GCA_964515325.1 uncultured Roseburia sp.
GTTAGTTTTTTTCTTCATCACACTCAATCTTCAACCTCGTTTCGCAATTATCTATCTTAGACAATGCTCTTGCCATATTCTCATTTACATAATCAAAGTGACCTGTATTGCAACTTAATAACCAAACATACTTTATATCTCTTATGTACAACTTCTCAACGTCACTTACTGAAAAAATGTCATTACCGAAATATATCCCTGTTGGCGTTCCATGTGCCTCTATAATTAATACATTTATCAATGATATAGAATTCCACTTACTTATAAACTCATCTTTGTTACTTATAATATAGGTAACATTTGAACCTCCTTTTCCCATTTTATTTATCCAGTCCGTTGTGGTAATTTTCAATTGCGAAACTTTATAATTTGCAGCATAACTATACACATCTGTACTAATAAAAGTCTTTACATATATTGCAGCCTCTCCACTTGGATCATAATAATTAACTGGGTCATTTCCACAATACACATACATATTCAAATTTGTATAGTCCCATATAATTCCCTCTATTTTATCGGCATTAATAAATCGTCCTGTTTCAGGATCATAGTATCTACTCTCCACATAATATAATCCTGTTTCTACATCATAATAATAACTTCTATATCTAAAAGGGTTCTTATCAGCAATCTCTATATTACCTTCTATAGACACCACATTTCCCCATGCATCATATACATATTCACAAAGAATATTAGATTCTTCATTAAGTATTCGAACTACATCTCCCTGCACATTTTTCTCAAAGTAATATGTTTCATCATTGCACATCATCCCTATTACATTCATATCAGAATCATATATATACGCAATTGTTTCATTTTCATTTTTTTCAAAAACTATATCCTTACCCTCAATTATATATTCTGTTTTCAATCCATTAACTGTTTTTGAAGTTCGTATACCTTCATGATTATATGTGAAACCTATTTCTCCCACAGAGCTACTCACTCCAGATAACATTTTTCCATTCCACTTAAAGCTAATTCCATCTCTGTATAATATAGGATTTCCTATCTCATCATAAGTAACTCTTTCACCAGATATTTGTGTTACTTGGTCTTTCCAAGCATATTCATAAGAATATATATCTTGTATCAATAATTCTGAAAGCTCGTCTGTACTATAGTTATATGTATTTCTTTCTTTTATATTATTATCATCATTGTATATATACTCATAACTTCTTCCGGCCAACTCATTATCCTCTCGTATAATGCGACCAAGATTATCATAATAGTATTTTACCACTTCATCATCTTCTTGTAAAATTCTACTAATCTTTCTTTCCTTGGTATATTCATATGAAAATATAATCCCATCATTATATGTAATCTTATTTACATTTGAATCCTCATCATATTCAAACAGATTTGAAAATATAACTTGTCCACTATCCACATCAGTTATCCTATATTCTATACCTTCATCCTCTATTTCAAAATTTTCATGTAGCCCATCACTTATAAGCAAACTGCTATACTGCGATGCATATTTATCTTCTGTATCATTATATATAATCTGGTTATATTTGTCTCCATTTATATCATAATTAATTACATACTCCTCATCACTATATTCATATGATATATTGTAATTATTACTGGTTATTGTATCAATATTACCATCTTCTTTGTATGTATATATTTGCTCATAGCCCACCAAATAATCAAAAATATTTATAATTTGACCATTTTCATCATATTCACATTCAAACGCAAGATTCCCGCTATGATAAATAGCCGTTGTATCCCCATATTCATTAAAAATATTTTTCACTTCAAATCCATTACCATATGTTGTTATTTGTTCTCCTTGTCCATATACAACATCTTTGTATTTTTCCCCTGCTATCAATATACTTTCTAAATTATCACTTGTAGTAAACTCATATAAAAAACCTTTGTATGCCACAGAACTTAATACTTCCCCTTCATATGTATAGGTTACCGCCTCCATTACATCTTCATTTATTGTTACAACTGCTATCAATTGTGCATCCGTATTGTAATAGTATTTTGTAATTACACCATTTACCATGGTATATTCTACATTATCATTAATAAAATTATAAATGTATTGATATACATTTCCATTAACGTCAATCCATGTATCTACTTTATCAAATAATCCAATGACTCTTTCCTCTGTATAATCTACTTCTTTATCCGAACACTCATCGTAATTAAGTGGTTTTATATCTTCTGTGTCAATATAACCATCAAAATCCGTATCTTTAAGATGTGGATGTGTTCCATTTATAATTTCTTCACTATCATTTGTACCATCTCCATCACTATCCATAACTTCATTCTTTTCATTTGGATTTGTGCAAAGATAAAAACATTCTATATAATCTGAAAAGCCATCTCCATCACTATCACTATTATTCGGATTTGTTTCCGAATACCACACTTCTATTCCATCTTGTATTCCATCTCCGTCTGTATCATTTACATATGAACATAATTTTTCAGCTCCTTCCTCATTGGAATATCCAACTGTTATTAATGTCGACTCATATGTATCACCATAAGAAGTATTCGCAATTGCCATTATATCCATATATTTTTCAAATGTGTATTCTGTTATAATATATTCAGCTTCTGTAGTCGATGCTAAGTATACAAATTTTTCTCCATCATCATTTCGTATGTATATATCAACACTTTCAAAGTTTGTATCACTTTCAAAACCAATTATTATTTCTTCCTCATATGTATATCCTGTCAAAGTCAATAGTTTATCACTTCTATATGCTTTTAAAATATTGAGCATACTTTCTGAGTACCCATTAGCATTTATCTTAAAAGTATCTACATATAGATTTACCTTTTTTGCAATTACAGTTCCTTCAATATTTATGTTTGTTCCATTAATTATTACATTCCCATTAGGCGCATACAATATACCTTTAAAATTCATATCTGAAATATTAATTGTTATATTTCCATTTTTCGCATAAATAACTGTATACTCATCAGTTCCAAATTCGCTTGCATTAACTGTTATATCTTTTTCCGCAACAAATACATTATTCAAATTTGCTGTACTGCAATTTATATTTATGCTTTCTTCTGAATACACACTATTTTCACCAATGTACTCTGTCATATTTACTGTATATGTTGTACTACATATTTCTGCTTCTTCTGAAAGCAAACATATTATTCCACTGTGCATATTTGGTATATATCCTGTTTCTTTTATCTGACCATTAACTTCAAATATTCTGCCATACTTTTCTAAATTTTCAGTAACTATTACCGTATATTCATTGTTTTCCACCATCGTACTTGCAAATGTTACATCTGATGTCATTTGAAATAGCATTAAACTTATAGCTATTATCATAGCTACTGTTCGTTTTAAAATATCTTTTATTATTTCTACTTTCATTTTATCTCCTCCGTACCTTTAATCTCAAAATTCCCTCTTAAAACACTTAAACTTCCCACTATATTCCCCATTCTCATCACATATCTGTTCAGGAAACATTTCTTCATAATACTCAAACAGAAACTCACAATTTCTTATATCCTTATCTTCTATAAAAGATACAAGTCTTTCTTCCATTCCACTCATTATAAATTCATCCTGTTCATCTTCATCCATTATCAGCTTTATAACGAATTTGTTCATTTCTTTCTGAATAATCTGAAACTGTTTTATAGCACCTTCTGTCA
>CAZESO010000260.1:0-3686 GCA_964515325.1 uncultured Roseburia sp.
ATCCATCCAAGCTCTGCATGTGCTGAAACATGTGATTGATAATAAATACAGTTCTTCTCAGGATCAAGACCTGCTGCAAGATAAAGCATCAAAAGATTTCTTGCTCGCTTTCTAAGCTCTGCCGGATCCTGTCTTACAGTAATTGAATGTAAATCAACCACACTGTAAAAACATTCATATTCCTTATCAAGGTCTAACCAATTTTTCAATGCACCAAGATAGTTACCAAGTGTTATTGTACCAGTTGCCTGCATTCCGCTAAACAACGTTTTCTTTCCATCTATCATTTTATTGTCCTCTTAATCTTTAAGTTATTAACGAGAATTGTCTGTTATTAGAGATACATATCTAAATCATCATCATCGTACTCATCATTTTCATAAGCTCTTGTCCAGTCAATATTGCCTGCTCTCTTAGGCTTAACCTTCTGTTTTGGAGCCTTCTGGCTATTCTTTCTAGCTTCTTCCTGCTTCTTCTTCATAGCCTTCTTCTCTTTTTCAAGTCTATTTTGAATTTCCATCTTGTCAGTCTGTACTTCTTTAGACTTATTATCTTTTTGAACTGTCTTAGTTCTTCTTACCGGCTGATCATCATCTTCATCCTTGTCCTTGTAAGAAAAGCCTTTGCTCTGACCACCATATGGATTACTCTTTTTAAAATCATTATTCTTAGGTTTGAATTCACTCTTTGGTTTGAACTCTCCTTTTGGTTTGAACTCTCCCTTTGGTTTGAACTCTCCCTTTGGCTTATATTCGCCCTTTGGTTTAAATTCTCCTCTTGGCTTGTATTCACCTTTTGAATTGTCTCTGTCTTTCGAAAACTCCTTATTGTAAGGTTTCTTGTCACCAAACGATTTGTTTGATCTTTCTTTTCCGTTTTGACTGCCCTTAGCAGCATCTGTTGTTGCCACAAAAATATCCTCCGTAACTGTACTCTCTTTAAGCGTTTAAGGTGTGTTTCACACCACTATCTATTTTATTATATTTTCGCTTAAAGTCAAGCGGTTTATTGAATAACTCTTGTTTATCCACACTCTTTAAACATCACAATCGCAAGTACTGCGAACAGAGCACTTGCGATTATCTTTAGTCTTAATTAAACTTCATCTTCTCCTACCAATTCATCATATTCCTGCTCATCAAGCCACTCATCAAATGCATCAGCAACGATTTCATACTCTTCATCACTTTCAATGCTTTCTAATGAAGGATTGCCTTCTTCGTCTTCAGAATATCTGTAAAGGAATACTTCTCCTTCCTCTGACTGCTCACCTTCTGTTGGTAAAAGCGCAATATATTCTCTTTCACCAGCTTCAAAGATAGTTACAACGATACACTCAACTTCTGAATCATCATCAAGCTCAAGTGTTACATACATTTCATCATCCATATCTTCTTTGTTTAATTCATTGTTTCCCATTTTTTAATCTCCTTTAATAATTTTATTTAACCATCATGGGCATATTTCATCTATAAACCTTGATGGTTCTAGTTCCTTTTCATATCGCTTGTCCAGATAAATAATATGTAACCTTTCCTTTGCTCTGGTCATAGCTACATAAAACATTCTTCTTTCCTCTTCGATATCTTCATCTAACACCGCTTTCATATGAGGTGTTATCTTTTCGTTTGCATCCATGATTATAACCACTTTATATTCCAAACCCTTTGCCCCATGCATAGTAGATAATGTCACACCATCATCTTTTTTATACCTGGTTTCTTCTTGCAATTTAAGTTCTTCCTTGTACTTATCCATATATGCAAACCATTTTTCATAAGTGTCAAAATCCTTTGCAGACGCTGCCAATTCATCCAAAATCTCATATAATTCATCGGCTTTAATTCTTCTATACTCAGCATACTCGGCAATATAATCTTCATATCCAATACCATGCCTTATATAATTAATTGCCGCATAAGGACTCATCCTACTTATTAATTTCAAATCATACTCTAATTTTTCAATTCTATCAACCACATATTGCCTTGTGGCGTAATATTTTTTCAAATCAGACAGGTTTACTATCTTTTCTTTAAATGCATCTCTGCCTATATAACGCTTAGGTCTATTAATAATTTTCAGAAAATGCGCTCTGTCATAGTCACCCAGAGCTATTTTTATATATGAAATTATATTTCCGGCAATCCAATGTTCAAAAATATTCGGCATTGCATCCCGCATTTTAAACGGAATATTATACTCCATCAATTTTCCAACCAAATGTCTTGGATTAGTCGCAGTCCTATAAAGTACCGCTATATCCTTATACTTTATGCCTTTTTCTTTATATTGCTCCAAAAGCTTTAAAATATAATTGGATTCATCTAAAGTATTTTTCGCTTCCACGACTTCAATTGGATTAATTGTTTGATTGTGTGCTTTAATATCTTTATTATACCTTACCTTATTATGTCCAATCAAACGTGTGGCAGCACTTACAACCTCATAATTACATCTGTAATTAACTGAAAGCTTTACCACCTTTGTATGGGTATATTCTTTAGGAAAATTCAGCATTATCTCAGGTCTTGCTCCTCTAAAACTATATATGGACTGGTCATCATCCCCCACCACAAATATATTATTCTGTGGCTTAGCAAGCATCTTTATAATCATATACTGAATCTTATTAATATCCTGAAATTCGTCTATAAGTATATATTTATACTTATTCTGCCAAAGCTTTAAAATATCTTCTCTTTTAACAAAAAGCTCATAACACATAACAAGCATATCATCAAAATCTATCTCGCCTGTCCTATACAAAATTTCATGATATTCCGAATAAATTCGTCTAAAGATAGTTTCCGGACAGTTTTTGGAATAATATGTTGAAAGATTAATCATCTCACTTTTCACAAGACTTATTTCACTGATTATATCTGAGATAAATTCATTTTCATCATCATATTCCAGTTCTAATTTCTCAATAATTCCACTTATATACTGTCTCTTTTTTTCTTCCCTCAAAATATTATTTGCATTGTAATTATATGCATATCTTAATATTTTGAAAAACACACTATGAAATGTTCCAAAAGTTACCTGTCTGCAGAGACGATAGCTGTCGGAAAACTCCATTAATTTTAAAAATCGTTCCTCCATCTCCATGGCAGCTGCCTTAGTAAAGGTAACTACCAGTATTTCCGATGGAGAAACGCTATGTTGTTCAATTAAGTTCTTTACTCTGTGGGTAATGACAGTGGTCTTGCCACTGCCAGGTCCCGCCAGTACCATACATGGACCATCTTTAAAAGAAACAGCCTCAATTTGTGTATTGTCAAATGCCATTTAGTCTTCCTTTTATACTGCTGCGCTAAGTTTTTCAATACCAACTTTAATTCTCTTAATTGTTTCTTCCTTGCCAATAACTTCCATAATCTCAAATGCACCGGCAGGTGTCATCTGCTTACCTGAAACTGCAGTTCTGATTGGCCACAAGCCTGTACCATTCTTGATACCCTTATTTGCAACATATTCCATAATAATATTATGAAGATTATCTACTGAATAATCATCAGTTGCCTCAAGAATAGGAAGTACTTCATTCAACACTTCAAGTGAAATGGCTGAATCTGTCTTCATCTTCTTGTGTGTATACATTGCTATATCATATTCCGGAAGTTCCTCAAAGAAATCAACATGTTCCTTAATATCAGGCAATACTTCAATTCTTGTCTTAA
>CAZESO010000261.1:0-3658 GCA_964515325.1 uncultured Roseburia sp.
AGGCTTCAGGTGCTGAATCTCCTTCATGAACATAACCACAAACACTACATACATATTTTGCCATAATTTTATTCTCCTTTTTATATATTTTTCATTGATTTTTGAAATCAGTAATGATTACTGTTTTAATATAACATGTGTTTTTTAATTTGTCAATAGGAAATTAGTAACTATTCTTATTTTTGTTTTATATGCATTTTTACTTGCATTTCTCACACTTTCCATAAAATATTAACTGATGTTTTTCTATTGTTCCACCAAATTTTTGATTCGCAAGTGTATTCAGGAAATCTAAATTATCCATTTCCAAATCGTCTACCCTGTGACAATTATTACACACAAAATGCGGATGCGGCATCGCATTTCCATCAAAATGTTCTGATGCATCCCCACAGGAAATCTTCTGAATCTCTCCCATGTTAGATAATAGTGTAAGATTCCTATAAACTGTGCCAAGGCTAATCTTAGGGCACTCCTCTCTCACATTATTATATATAACTTCGGCAGTTGGATGATCCTTTCTGGTCATTAGAAACTTTACTATCACTTCTCTGCTTTTACTATAATTTAACGTTGCCATATGTCCTCCTTAATATATAATTTTATTTCGATTTATTTTTCAAATCAGTAATTATTATTATTTTAATATATATTACATTCACTTTACTGTCAACTACATTTTTCCAATCAATTAAATACTTTTTACGCTTGCTAAACTTGACATCATACTGTAAGCTGAGTAGAATAAATATGTTGGTCTTTTTATCAACATTTTAAATAGATAATATTATTAAGGATAAATTAATTATGGAAGAAACTTTATATACTATACCTCTCACAGAGGCATTTGAAGCAGATGATGAATGTCCTTTCTGCTTTGTTGAAAGAAAAATAGAAAATGATTTACTTGATGGCTTACTTGGTTCAAACACCTCTTATATGGAAAGTGACATAAGAGCCAAAACCGATGCTGATGGTTTTTGCAGAACACATTTCAAGAAAATGTTCGATTACGGTAACACATTGGGAAATGCCTGGATACTTAAAACACATTACGAAACTGTTAATGCAGAAATGAAAAAACAAATGAAAATGTTTTCTCCTTCAAAATCCTCTTTATTCAAAAAGAAAACTGATGGTGAAAATTCAATTGCAGAATGGGCAAAAATGCGTGATAAATCCTGCTACATATGCAAACGATTTAATAAAACATATAATAGATATATGGATACATTTTTCTACATGTATAAGAAAGACGAAGCCATGAGCAAAATGATAGAAAAAAGCAAGGGCTTTTGTCTCCATCACTTCGGCGAAATCTGTGAAAGTGCTGATAATTCATTAAATAATAAGCAAAAAGAAGACTTTTTCCCTCTTGTTTTTAAAGTGATGGAAGATTCAATGAACAGAGTTTATGAAGATGTAAGCTGGCTTATAGAAATGTTTGATTACAAAAATAAGGATGCAGACTGGAAGAACTCAAAAGACGCTTTGAGACGAGGTATGCAAAAGCTTCGTAGCGGTTATCCAGCCGACCTGCCACACAAGAAAAAATAATAAAGCAAAGATAGAAAGGTTTACAATTATGAAAAAATTATTTTTACCTATGGCAATGCTGTTTTCCTTGCTTTTTGTTTGCGATACAGTTTTAGCTGACGAATTAACCGGTAATTTTACATTATCAAACGGCGGTGATTCTACTGCTTTTACTGATGATTCACATTATTCTGTTGTTGGATTCAATACAGGAGATACAATTACAATTTCGTCAAATGAAGGTACTGCCATCTCTGGAATATATGTTACTTGGGATAGCAAAGCTGTACCTTGGACACTTACAACTGATGCAGGCGATATATCTTGTGGAAATAATGGTTTCCTTCATGAATATGTAGCTCTTGATAGTGCCTCAACATCAGTTACCATCAATATTCCATCTGACGAAATGAGAATATCAGGCATTAGAATATTTAGCCAGGGTGAACTTCCTCATGATGTACAGATTTGGAATCCACCTTGCGAAAAGGCTGATATATTAGTAGTTGCGTCACACGCTGATGATGAAATTCTTTTCTTCGGCGGCATTCTTCCTACTTATTCATATACTTATGATGCTGATGTTCAGGTTGTATATATGTCACATTTCTGGCACGGACAAAAAGTTCGTGAGCATGAAAAGCTTGATGGATTATGGGAAGCCGGAATACGAAATTATCCTGTATGTGGTAATTTTGAAGACCTCTATTCAGAAGATATAGCTACAGCAGAAAGCCAATATGATTATAATGCAATGGTTAACTATCTTGTGTCAGAAATTAGACGTTTTACCCCTCAGGTTGTTGTAACACATGATGTAAATGGCGAGTACGGACATGGCTTCCATATGCTCACGTCCAAAGCTGTAAGAGAAGCCGTAGAGGTTGCCGGCGATGCTACACAATATGCCGAATCAGCCACTACTTATGGTGCTTGGGACACTCCAAAGCTTTATCTTCACGTTTACAAGGAAAATGCCATCAGACTTGATTTGCGAACTCCAATTGAAGAAGATTATTTGGGCCGTACTGCTTTGGATATTGCCATAGCTGCATATAAAAAACATGTATCTCAACAATGGTGCTGGTTCTACGTATCAGATGAATACCAATACAGCTGTGCAGACTTTGGTTTGTATCGTACTCTTGTGGGAACGGATACAACTGATGATATTCTATGTAATATAAAGACATACAAAGTACAAGCCGCTGAGGAGGAAGCAAGACTAAAAGCAGAGGAAGAAAGTCGACTAGCCGAAGAAGCCTCAAAGGAAGCCGCTTCGAAGGAAGCAGAATCTATAGAACAAGCTTCAAGAGAAGAAGAATCCAGACAAAAGGAATCTGTCGAAAAGGCTTCATCCAGTGAAGAATCTTCAAAACAAGCCGAACTTGAAAAAGAAATACAGAAAACCAAAAATACAACAATTATTATTATCGTTGTGGCTATTATAGCTGTAGTAGTTGGAATTGTCATTTTTACAATTAAGAACAAAAAAAGATAATGCCCATAGGCAAAAGGAAATTATAATTATATCCATGTACCAAAACGAAAACCCACGAGGTCCGAACTCGTGGGTTTTCTTATCTTATTTTTTAGAATGGCAAGATCAGACCATTAGGATTATTATCCTACGATAAATCCACCTTAACCTTTTCAAGTTTCCAAATATCGTTTACATATTCTTCAATTGTTCTGTCAGATGAGAACTTACCTACATTTGCTGTATTTAAGATAGCTGACTTTGCCCATCCCTGTTCATCTCTGTATGCAGCTTCAACACGATTCTGTGCTTCTGCATATGACTTGAAATCCTTCAAGATGAAGTAAGTATCAGCCTTACCATACTTAGTTGTAAGTAATGAATCATAGATTTCTCTAAATCTTTCCGAATCATCCGGAGCATATGTTCCATTAATCAACTGCATAAGAACCTTTCTAATGTCCATATCGTTGTTGAAGATTTCCATTGGATCATATCCGCCATGCTGCTCGTAGTTAATAACCTCGTCTGAGCTTAAGCCGAAGATAAATGCATTTTCTGCACCAACTTCTTCTACGATTTCTACATTAGCACCGTCCATTGTACCAAGTGTAAGGGCACCGTTTAACATAAACTTCATGT
>CAZESO010000262.1:0-3649 GCA_964515325.1 uncultured Roseburia sp.
AGTTTCAAAGAAAACTTTTAACTAAAATATCTTATTTTCTAATTTGCAGATTCAAGATACCACCACTGGCATGCACCGCCCCAGTATGTCCACTGAGCAATATTTCCGCCTGCTGCTGTACTCCAACCATATACATCAAGACACGACGCACCCGATGTAATGCCAGTTTTGATAGCATATACGCCATCAGATACTTCCTCAACTTTAAACTTCTGATTTGCTGTTCCTTTGTATGCATATTGAAGAATGTTCGCACCATCTGCTGTGCTCTTTCCTGCAACATCCACTACCTTCGTATAGCTTGACGCACCTGTATATATATAATAATATCCATCACCAGCTGAAACTAATTTAAATTTTTGTGCATCATAACCATTATATGTCCATTGCTGAATATTTGCACTATTCGCAGACGAACCATTTGCAACATCAAGATACAATCCACTATAATAACTCTTAATATAATAAGTTCCATCTAATGTTGTAGAGCTACTGCTACTATCGCTACTTGTGCCTGATGATGTTGTACTTGTATTGCCACAAATATCATTAAACACATAAAGAGACTTAATAGCCTGACCATTTGAGTCAAATAATGTCATATTATCCCATGATGAACCACGATCTGTAGTTGAATAATAACTTACAGAAGAATTATATAACAATTCATAATTTCCAGAAGATGATGATGCCCATCCGGAACCATAAGTTCCCCATGTTGAGCTATCTACTGAAATCCATTCAGGCGCCCAATAAAATGCGCCAATACCATAGCCTGACATAGAATCATTTACAGATGCAACAGCTGCAAACACATCACGAAGTGCCTCAGCCTGACCACTTACACTTACACTATAATCTGTGTAACTCATAGCAGATGAGCTACCCACATTATTACCTTCCGAATCACTATTTGTAAATGTAAATGGATAAGCAGTTTCAGCTACCATAACCTTCTTATTATAAGTTTTTGCAATGTTTGTCAATGTTGTTGCCAAATCACTTGTCGAACCATGCCACATTGGATAAAACGATGTTGCAAATACATCATAATCAACGCCCTGTTCATACAAACATTTCGCATACCATTCACCATTTGATAATAAATCGGTAAAATGTACTACCTTTAAAATAGATTTACCATATGCACTATTTATATCATCTACAGCATAACAACCTTGTTGCATTAATGCTGCAACACCTGAACTCAAATTCCAAGTGCCATCATATAAACCACCGACACCAGCCATAGAACCATTTGTTTCATTACCAATCTGAACCATTCCTACATCAACACCATAGTCTAAAAGTTCCTCTAATGAATCATATGTAAAGTTATATAATGCATCTTTTTTATATGAAAGACTATAATCAGCCCAATCCTTAGGTGCAAACTGTTTTTCCGGGTCCGCCCAAAAATCAGAGTAATGGAAGTCAATAAATACTTTCATTCCTGCATCTGTAGCTCTTTTACCAAGAACCTTCGCATTGTACAAATCACAATTTCCAGCTCCATATCCCTTGTATGGCGATGAAGAATCATATGGATTATTCCATATACGTATTCTTACATAGTTAACTCCTGCACCTGCTAAAATATCAAAGATATCACCGGAAGTTCCATCCAAATACTTATAAGATGCACCACTATTTTCAAGAGCTATAACTTCTGAAATATCTACACCTCTTGCAAAACCACTCGGCATGTTGGAAACAGTTGATACACCAGAAATTGATGTTGCTGCTTCTGCTACTTCCATTGTACCTAAATCGCCCCCTGTAAAGCACAATGAAAGTGTTGTCACTACAGTTAATACTCCCGCAACCACTTTTTTGAATATTCTGTTTTTCATTCACGTTCTCCTTTTTCTGTTGCGCAGTTTGCGCAAACTATTTTTGCTACAACATGAGTATAACAAAGTAGATATTTTAATGTCAATGTACCATTCTAATATGAAAACACTATTTCTTTTGTGCATTTTTACCAATTTTTGCGCAATATGTTGCGTTTTTGAGTATTTTTTGCACAATAAAACAAGCTGCGCAAAAATTGCGCAACTTGTTTTATTCGTTTCAATTTTAATTTAACTATTCTTCCTACTCTATCACAAACGAACACGCCTTTGCATCTGAACCATCTGTAAGTTTAACATTCCCAGCCTCTAAAGTTAAATACTTCCCAGCAAACGCAACAGATTCAAAAGAAATGCCTTCTCCTGCCAAGCCTTCTACCGTCTTAAATGTTTGTGTTTTATCACTTTGTCCTGTGGCATCTTGTGATAAGTTTGCTATTTTTCCTATACTGGTAATATATAGTCCAGGCTTATTATAGCTTTCTATAGAAACATAATACTCATTAGTTTTATCCGCTTTACCATATTCGATTTCCCAATATGCATCTTCTTCGTTTTCACTTAAACCGCTTCCAAGTTTGATACCGGTATATGGATAATCAGAATCACTTGATGAGTTATTAAAACCTTCATGTTCAAGTTTTTCGCCATTTAAAGCTGTAATTGTAACAGATTTACCACTTATACCTGTGGCTGTTTCCTGAATATATGGAACTGTTCCATCTTCATTAAACACCAATTCTTCAACACATGCCACTCTTCTAAATCCACTACCTCCAGGTAATGAGCCATTATGATATATAAAATATGTACTATCATTAAAATCAATTACTGACATATGATTTGTATTTGATGTTGCTGATGGTTCCATTATAATTCCACCAAATTCCCATTCACCACTCATTAAATCATCAGTTGTAGCATATGCCATCTGTTCTCTCCAACCATATGCGTAGAATAAATAATATTTTCCGTAGTAATTGCCATTTTCATCCTGTCTTCTGTATATCCATGGTGCTTCTGTAAATAACTCTGGAGCATTTTGACTTATTACATCTTTACCAAATATAACCTGTCCATCACCATCTATATCTTTCACCGAAATCATATCTTCATTTAATTCGCACATATACACTTTACCATTTCCCCAGCAAAGATATCTGTGTTCAACGCCATTTTCATCTGTTTCTATCCATATTGTAGGATCAATATCATTCCATGTTGATGTTTCGTCTGTTGTAAATGACCCTTTCACCAATGCTTGTCCAATATCTTCAAATGGTCCTGTCGGACTTGTTGATACACCTACACCAATAGACTGCTTTCCATCATCTGTACTATTCCATGAACAATAGTAAAAATAATATTTATCATTATACTTTGTCACCTGACCTGCCCACGCAGAGTTCTTATCAGCCCAACTTATATCTGAAGCTTTAAGAACCACACCTTCATATGTCCAATTTACCATATCCTTTGTTGAATAACACTGCCACTCAGGTATTTTATATGCCTCTTCTACGGCTGTATCATGTCCTGTATAAAGATATACTGTATCTCCATCTACTAAAGCTGCCGGATCACCACCATACACCAGATTTCCATTTGTATCAAAACCTGTTAAAGGATTACTTGCTTCACTTTTTTCTATTGAAGTTTCAACAATCTTTGTAACTGTTTCTGTATTTCCTGTTGTTTCTTTTTCCTTCTCTCCCTCATCGTCACTACCACAACTAACTAATGACATTGTCATAGTTGTCAACATTATTATTGCTAAAATTTTCTTCTTCATCAGT
>CAZESO010000263.1:0-3634 GCA_964515325.1 uncultured Roseburia sp.
ACAGTATTTTCTATAACCTTAAGCCACTCTTCCTCTGAAAAATCCATATGCTTTGCAGCTAATCCCAATACTATAACATTAAATGTTTTTGGATTTCCCAGCTTCTTAGCTTCTTCCATTGCATTGATACTGATTACCTTGTACTGTTTTTCCAAATCTTCAAGAATATTATCAGGATACTTAGCAGCACCTGTAACTACTGTAATAGGATCAATTCTATAATCATTTACAATCAATACACCATCTTTTTTAAGAAAATGCGCATATCTTAATGCTTCAAGTCTTTCAAATGCAATAAGTACATCTGCCTGACCTTCTTCAACTATGGGTTCAGCAACACTTTCACCATACCTTACAAAAGTAACAACACTACCACCTCTCTGTGCCATACCGTGAACCTCTGATAATTTAACATCATATCCACCCTGTAAAATGATGTTACCAAGAATACGGCTTGTAAGAAGAGTACCCTGACCACCTACACCAACTATCATAATATTCTTTGTTGTCATGTTTTCCTCCTATCTTCCTACACTTCTACTGTTTCAATTGCATCAAACTTACATAACTGCTTACATAAGCCACAACCATTACACATTGTCTCATCTATCATTATTGTTCCATCTTCTGCCTTTGTGAGAGCCGGACAACCCGGTTTTAAGCAAAGTCCACATTTCTTACACTTGTCTGAAACAGGCTTGCACTTATTAGGGAATACATTGCCCTTTAAAAGCACACAAGGAGCCTTTGTAATAATTACAGACAACTCTTCTCTTGCAGTTTCTTCTTTGAGAACCTCAGTTAACTTGGCTGTATCAAATGCGTCAACAACATTTATATGGTTAATACCCATTGCCTTACACAAAGCAACGATATCAATAGCATTTGTAGGCTCACCCATAAGAGTCTTACCAGTTGCTGCATGGTCCTGATGACCAGTCATACCTGTTGTTGAATTATCAAGAATTACAACTGTACCTGTAGCTTTGTTGTAAACCATATTCATAAGTGAGTTAACACCTGTATGCATAAATGTGGAGTCACCAATTACGGCTACCCAATTCTTAACATAATCTTTACCTTTAGCCTTTTCCATACCATGAAGTGTAGAAATGCTGGCACCCATACAAACTGTTGTATCAACAACCGAAAGTGGTGCAACTGCGCCAAGTGTATAACATCCGATATCACCTGCGGCATGAATCTTTAATTTATTCATTACAGAATATACACTTCTGTGTGGACAACCAGGGCATAAAATAGGTGGTCTTGCAGGAACATTTGCAGCTCCATTAACATCAACATTTTCACCTAAGAGATTCTTTCTAAGCATATTGGCACTGTATTCGCCCTGAACTGTGAATATCTCTTTACCAATTGCCTTAATGCCCCATGACTTAACCTGTTCTTCTATTACAGGTTCAAGTTCTTCAAATATGTACAATTTATCTACTTTACTAGCAAATTCTTCTATCATCTTTCTTGGAAGCGGATGAACCATACCAAGCTTTAATACAGATGCATTCGGACAGACTTCCTTAACATACTGATATGGAATACCACTTGTAATAAAACCAATACTTGTGTCACCCATCTCCATTCTGTTAATAGGCATATCTGCGCCGTCTGCTGCCATAGCCTTTAATCTTTCTTCAACATATAAATGTCTCTTTATGGCATTACCCGGCATCATAACGTACTTAGCAGCATTTCTTTCATATACCTTATCTTCAATATCCTGTCTTTCTTCTAAACTAACAACTCCCTGCGAATGTGCAAGACGAGTTGTTGTTCTTAAAATAATAGGTGTATCGTACTTCTCACTAAGTTCAAAAGCATACTTCATGAAATCTTTAGCTTCCTGACTGTCAGATGGCTCTAATACAGGAACCATTGCTGCTCTTGCAACACATCTTGTATCCTGCTCATTCTGCGAGCTGTAAAGACCCGGATCATCCGCAGCAACAAGAACCAAACCACCATTAACGCCACTATAAGATACCGTGTATAACGGATCTGATGCCACATTCACACCAACATGCTTCATTGATGCCATAGCTCTTACACCACTGATTGAAGCACCGATAGCAACTTCCATAGCTACCTTTTCATTTGGTGCCCATTCTGAGTAAATCTCATCATATTTAACAATATTTTCGCTAATTTCAGTACTTGGTGTACCCGGATACGCTGACGAAACCTTAACACCGGCTTCATATGCGCCTCTGGCAATAGCTTCATTGCCTAACATTATCTTTTTTTCCACGAAATTTTTCTCCTTTAAATATATTCTTGCCTGCATTTGCCTGGCTCTATATTATCACCTACTCCTTACCACTCCAACAATATGTACATAATTTGCAAGGACTAATGCCTGTAGCCTCAATCATATCATCAAGTCTACAGAACTGTAAGCTGGTAAACTTAAGCTGCTTACAAATCTCCTGCTCCATCTCCTTGTAATTAGTGCTTTCAGGATTAGCATAATCATCTAAATTATCAGGTGTTTCCACACCTTCTCTGTCTTTAATAATTCTTCTTGTAATCAAATCCAACTCTGACTTAGAACGCGAGAAATTCAAATACTTACAACCATGTAATAATGGCGGACACGCCGGTCTGATATGTACTTCCTTAGCACCGCTGTCATATAAAAATTCAGTAGTTTCTCTAAGCTGTGTTCCTCTAACAATAGAGTCATCTATAAGCAATAAACTCTTATCTCTTATAAGTGCATCCACCGGTATAAGCTTCATCTTTGCAATAAGATTTCTCTGCGCCTGACTTGTCGGCATAAATGAACGTGGCCATGTTGGTGTATATTTAATAAATGGTCTGGCAAATGGAATTCCCGACTCATTGGCATAACCTATAGCTGCCGGAATACCAGAATCCGGTACACCTGCTACTATATCCGGATTAACATCATCTCTTTTTGCCATAAGACTTCCGCATTTATATCGCATTGCCTCAACATTAAGACCTTCGTATGAAGATGTCGGATATCCATAATAAACCCAAAGAAATGAACATATCTTCATCTCTTCTCTTGCACCACTTAATGTTTCATAACCATCCGGAGTTACCTTAACGATTTCACCCGGTCCAAGTTCCTTAACTTCCTTGTAGCCAAGATTCAAATAAGCAAAACTTTCAAAGGACACACTGTATGCCCCTTCCTTCTTACCAATATTAAGCGGAGTTCTGCCATATCTGTCACGCATAGCATAAATCCCTCTTGGGGTAAGAAGCATCAATGTCATAGAACCATCAACTTTTTCCTGAACATATTTAAGTCCGTCAACAAGACTTCCCTGAGTGTTAATAAGAGCTGCAATAAGCTCTGTCTGATTAATTTCTCCACCACTCTGTTCAAGAAAATGAACCGCTCCATTATCAAACATATCCTGAACAAGATTATCAAGATTATTTACCTTACCAACTGTTGTAATGGCATAATTACCAAGATGTGATCTTACCATTAAAGGCTGTGGCTCATTATCAGAAATACAGCCAATACCCATGTTTCCTTCCATTTCATCCACATCCCTTTCGAACTTTGTTCTAAAAGGTGAATTTTCTATATTGTGAATAGCTCTTTTAAAGCCATTGGCGCCATATACCGCCATACCTC
>CAZESO010000264.1:0-3606 GCA_964515325.1 uncultured Roseburia sp.
GGTACAATCAAGAATGTTACAGATTTTGGTGCATTCGTTGATCTTGGCGGAGTTGATGGATTATTACACATTTCTGAAATGTCATGGGGAAGAATTGAACATCCAAAGAAAGTATTTAAGGTTGGCGATACAGTAAAGGCAATCATTAAAGAAATCAGCGGAAACAAGGTTGCATTAAGCCTTAAATTCGATGAAACAAATCCATGGACAAAAGCGGAAGAAAAATATGCAGTTGGAACAATTGTAACAGGTACAGTTGCAAGAATGACTGATTTCGGTGCATTTGTTGAATTAGAAGAAGGCATTGATGCATTACTTCATGTTTCACAGATTTCTAAGGAACATGTTGAAAAGCCAGCAGATGCTTTAAAGATTGGTGAAAAGATTACAGCTAAGGTTGTAGATTTCAATGGCGAAGATAAGAAGATTAGCTTAAGTATCAAAGCTATTGATGATGATATGGAAGAAACAACAGAAGAAACAGCAGACGCTGAATAATATATGGTAAGTGCTTATGGATTACGAACAGTTTAAAACCCAGGTTTACAAATTAACTAAGATTGATTTAAGTTCATATAAAGAAAAGCAGATGAAGAGAAGAATTGATTCGTTGATTTCAAGACATAAGTATTCAAATTATGATGAATATATCAATGCAATCAAGAAAGATTCTGAGCTTTTTGAAGAATTTGTAAATTATCTTACAATTAATGTTTCAGAGTTTTGGAGAAATCCTGAACAATGGGACGTTTTAGAAAAAAAGATACTTCCTGATTTGATTAAAGAATCAAACGGGATGTTAAGAGTATGGAGTGCAGCTTGTTCTACAGGTGATGAACCGTATTCATTGGTTATGCTGTTATCGAGATTCATGCCACTTAGTAAGATTAAAATTATTGCTACAGATATTGATAAGCAGGTATTGGAGAAAGCCAGAGCGGGCTTGTATAGTCAAAAAAGTCTGGCAGGTTTACCAAAAGAATTTGTAGATAAATATTTTACTAAAATTGGTTTGTCAAATTATCAAATTAGCGATGAAATTAAGAAGTGTGTTGAATTTAGAGAGCACAATCTGTTGAATGATACATATCCGAATAAGTTGGATTTAATTGTGTGTAGGAATGTTTTAATATATTTCACAGAAGAAGCTAAAGAGCAGATTTATAAGAGATTCAACGATTCGTTAAGAAGTGGAGGATGTCTGTTTGTAGGTAGTACAGAACAGATTATGAATTACAAGGAATTGAATTATTCATCTTGTCATTCTTTCTTCTACAAGAAAAATTAGTATTATATTATGAATTAAATAAAGTGTCGCTAGTTAGCGGCACTTTATTCTATAATAGGAGAAAAGATGAGAGTAATAGCCGGAAAAGCAAGAAGAACACAGTTAAAAACATTAGAAGGTTTAGATACAAGACCAACTACGGACAGAATAAAAGAAACATTGTTTAATATGATTAATGCACAGGTTTATGATTGTCGCTTTCTTGATTTGTTTTCCGGAAGTGGTGGAATTGGAATTGAAGCATTAAGCAGAGGTGCTTCGAAGGCTGTGTTTGTTGAGAATAATAGAAAAGCTGCAGATTGCATAAGAGATAATCTCGATAAAACAAGATTAAAGGATTTAGCTGCGGTTTATGAGATGGATGTATTAGGTTATATTAAAAAAGCTAATGTGTCAGGTGAAAATTTTGATATTATTTTTATGGATCCACCATATAATAAAGAAATTGAAAAAGATGTTTTGTATTCTTTGGCAGAAAGTAGTATAATAAATAAAGATACGCTTATTATTGTTGAAGCATCTATGGAAACAAATTTTGATTACTTAGATGATATAGGATTTAGCGTTGAAAAAAGAAAAGAATATAAAACAAATGTACACATGTTTATTAAGCATGTGTAATAATGAAAGGATTGATTTGTTGTGGTAAGAGCAATTTATCCAGGAAGCTTTGACCCAGTGACTCTTGGACATTTGGATATAATCGAAAGAGCTTCCAAAATATATGATGAGTTAATTGTAGGTGTTTTGGGAAATAATACAAAATCGCCATTGTTTTCTTCGGAAGAGCGTGTTAATATGTTAAAGGAAGTTACAAAACATCTGCCAAATGTAAAGGTTATGGCTTATAGTGGTCTGTTAGTGGAAGCCGCTAGGGAACATAATATAAATGTTATTGTAAGAGGTTTGCGAGCTATTACGGATTTTGAATACGAATTACAAATGGCACAAGCGAACAGGACTTTAAATAAGGATGTAGATACGATGTTTTTAACAACAAGCGTCGAATATTCATTTTTAAGTTCTACAACGGTTAAGGAAATTGCACATTTTGGTGGTGATATATCAAAATTTGTACCTGAATGTGTTATTGATAAATTAAATAACAAAATTAATGAAAAGAGTAATAAATAGAAAGGATACGTTATGAGTAAGATTGAACAGATAATTACAGAAATTGAAGAATATATTGATAGTTGTAAATTTCAGCCATTATCAAACACTAAATTGATAGTAAACAAGGATGAATTGGAAGAACTATTATCAGAGCTTCGTTTAAAGATTCCTGAAGAGATTAAGAAGTATCAGAAGATTATCAATAATAGAGAAATGATTTTGTCAGATGCTAAGCAAAAAGCAGAGGCAATGTTGATGGAAGCGACAGCACAGACAAATGAGCTTGTAAGTGAACATGAGATTATGCAGCAGGCATATATTCAGGCAAATGATATTGTTCAGCAGGCAACAAATCAAGCACAGATGATTCTTGATAATGCAACAACAGATGCAAATAATATTAGAATGGGTGCTATGCAATATACAGATGATATTCTTGCAAATCTTGAAAATATTATTTCATATTCAGTAAAGAATGCAGCAGAAAAACATGAAGCATATCTTAAAGCATTGAATACAAGTCTTGAAGTTGTTGTTGCCAATAGAAAAGAGTTACAGCCAAAAGAAACTGTTGACGAATTGGTTGAAGATACAGAAGCTACAGATGATTTTGATATGGATGATGAAGATTATTTGGTACCAATGGAATAGAAAAGAATATAGTGGCGCTTTTGCGCCACTTTTTTAAAGCATATACTAGATTAAAATTATTGTTAGAATAAAAGCGATTACAGCATTTAGCAATTTGTATTTAACATAAGAAGATGTTTTTAAAGAAGTGCCGGCAATCATTGAGTGTGTTTGGGCGATGGAGCAAACTCCGCCAAACGAACATAAGGTTGTAACAAGCAAGATACCTATATCACTTGAAAAAGAAGTGTGTTTCAAAGCATATAGACCGGAGGTTATTTCAAAAAATGCTGATAATATAAATGCAAAATTTTTGTTTAGAATGTTTGTATTTAAAATCCAGGTTGATATAATAGAAAAAATAATAATATACCCACCAATTTTGAAAATATTATCAAATGAATTTAGAATACATTTATCTAAGAAGCTGTTTGATGAGTCGGTGCTTGCAATTCTTAATCTTGTGGATTTTGACTTTGTATTCAAGATAATTCTATGAATAGCCAATAACCGATATATAAAACTTACTATTATTTGCGACGCAAATATGATAAAATATACAATGTGGATGC
>CAZESO010000265.1:0-3592 GCA_964515325.1 uncultured Roseburia sp.
CTAAACCAAGAATCATAGCATCTACTAGGAGTTTTGATTCACTACTTACAGTATTGTCAAATGTCATTGTTAATAATCCGGAATCTTCATCCATATTATAAGTAATGTCATCATCTGTAAATTTTTCAATAGAATTAATGGTATTAATGCCTAATACTGAAACTGAAGCACAAATTATATCCATACCTGATTCCGCGTATTCAGCATGACCTAATATTGAAAAAGCCTTATACTGTTTAGATGAATCTTTGAAAATTGTTACGAATATCATAACTCACAACCAATTAAGCGTTAATCTTTGTAATCTTAACTGCTGTGTACTGCTGTCTATGACCGTTTTTCTTGTGGTAACCAGTTTTTCTCTTGTACTTGTAAACGATAACTTTCTTAGCCTTAGCGTTTGCAACAACGTCAGCTGTTACTGTAGCACCAGCTACTGTTGGAGCACCAACCTTAACATCATCACCGCTAACAAGAAGAACCTGATCAAAAGTAACTGTTTCGCCAGCTTCAACACCGAGCTTTTCAACTCTGATTACATCACCTTCTGAAACCTTGTACTGCTTTCCACCTGTTGCTATAATTGCGTACATACCTGCACACCTCCTATTCATTCAATAATAATTGAACATTACTCGCCAACTTCGGTGGTGTATCTTCCTAAAAAAACACACACTTATAACCTCATTGTGCGGCACACTAGGAAATATTAACATAATGAAAATGCTATGTCAAGGGAAAATTTTGATTTTTTTATATCATTTTTTATATCAATCAAACACCATATTTGCAAATATTCTTTCCATTCGCTCATTTGGAAATCTTGTATCAATAAATTCCCAAAATGAATTATCTGCAGGAACAAGGTCAACCCTTTCAGACCATCTGTATACAGCAACTAGCGAAACCACACTATTTATTATTAAAAATATTGTCACAGCCCAAGTTGCTATTTTACCTGATTTATTAGGCATTTTAAGTATAAGTTCTGCCATCCATGGATAGACAGTTTTCATCCATAATACACCTAAGAATCCCCAGAAAAATGAATAAAGCAGGCAAATTCGCCCATTAAGGTTAAAAGGCATCATACTATAATCCCACGAGCGTGAACCCAACAATGTTTCCTGTCCCCATGAGCATATGTATTCTAACACACTGCCTACTACAAAGCCACCAATAAAAGAAAGCCATGCACCATTGTTTCTAAATCTGTATAAAGCAAGGGATAAAAATACTGCACCTGCTCCATATAACAAGTTAAATGGACCATATACAAGACCGGAACGGCTTTCTATATATCCATATCTAAGCAAACACCATATAAGTTCAACTATTACTCCAAAGAAACTTCCCATAAAGCACAATAGCATGATTTTATACATATTCATACCTTTGGCGAAATGATTGAGATTATTTTCTTTTATGTCAATTATAGAGTTTGCAGGGGCTGTAGGTAGAAGTCTGTCCTTTTTTATCCTTTGTAAATCCTTCCATCTGGCAGAAAGCTCATCATACATTCCAACAATTTTAATATATGATTTTATTATGTTTTTTGAAGCTCGTTCATAAGAATTGCAGTATTTAAGAACTTCCTTTTCTGTATATTCTTCTTCATTACCATTAAAGGAATCATCTTCAATATCTAAATTCATGTAAACATCCTGCAAATGTTCCTCTGTATTTGAGATTTTATCAAGTAAAAAAATGCTTTCTTTTTCTAATTCAGATACATAGCATTCGTCATATTCGATATGATTTTTAAGCATTTTTTTATTAATCTTAAGTTTCTTCATAATACATTCTCCCCTAAAATTCTGTATCCTGTATATTTTCCTCATCGCTTATAAGTTCTGTATCTTCAGTTGTCATTGCATCCATAGAATTGGCTTGCTTTTTTAATAATTTATTATTAGTGTATTCTTTGAGTAACTGAAAAACAACAGCCATAAGAGGAATAAAGAAAATCATTCCAAATAGCCCCATAAGTTCATTGCCTATCAGAACTGCCACTAATGTCCACAAAGGTGATAAACCTACGCTTGTTCCGACAACATATGGATAAATAAACTGATTTTCTATGTATTGAACAATAAGGTATACAATCACACAAATAATGGCTTTTGTTGGATTGTTAAGCAATACTAAGAATGCTCCGATGACACATGCAAAAAACGCACCAACATAAGGTACAAATGACATAACTGCTGCCAGTAAACCAATAAGACCTGAATAAGGAATTCTAAATAAGCTTAAAACAATTGCCATCAATATACCTAAAATACAAGCCTCGGTACATTGTCCTGTTAAAAACTTAGCATATGTTTTATTAATAAGACTGCCTACATATGTTATTTTTTTAGCAATATTCTCTTTAAAGAATGCATTAATAAGATTGGTAGCCTGTCTTAATAAATCATCCTTGTATAAAAGGCTGTATATTGACACTACAAAAGCAACACCTAATGTGCCTATACCAGAGAAAACGCCGGATAAAAAATCTGCTACTGTTGAGAATAACGAGCCGGCACCGACACTTAACTCACTTACAATTTGTTTAATATCAAGAGTTTCAAGCCAGTTAGTGACAGCTTCAACATTTATATCATATGCTTTCAGTTTTTCAGACCATATGGGAAGCCTTTCCATTAACATTTCATATATGCTTTTTAACGAAGATACAAAAGCAGGTATTACCAATGTGAATACAAGGATAACTAAAAGTAAAATTGTAAAATAAGTTAATAAAACACTAATAATTCGTATTGTGCCATCCTTTGATTTTTTCTTAAATTTTCGATTCAGTTTTTGCAATGTTTTTTCAAATGTTTTCATCGGAACATTAAGTACAAATGCAACTAAGCCACCGATTAATAACGGAAAAATAATATCAAATCCAAAACCAAGGAATTTAAGAACGGCAGAAAAATTCATTGTAACTGCAAATAAAAGAACACCAAATGCTATTAAAAAAAGTTGTTTTTTAAAATTCTTATCCATATTTTTCCTCCTATGTGTAAGCGAATATTTCACTAACTATTTTAAGTTCTTTTAATCATCTTTTGACCACATGTAGGACAAGTCACCTCGATTTTACCTTTACCTTTTGGAACACGAATAAATCGTCCGCAACTTTTACAAATATAAATACGAGAAGTTTTCCTTTCATCATACCTTAATTTCCACAATTTTTTATATTTTAAATAAATTTTGTTTTCTTGGCTTCTGTCGTAATGTCTTTTAGACATCATTCTATATATTTCATAAAATAAGCCTAACATAGCAGCTGTTGCAAAGAGTGGGCTTCCTGCAAAAGATGCAAGAATATAAACGATAGTGCAAAAAATCATAATGATTTTTCCGAGCTCATCCATTCCATATCTGCCTTGAAAAAATCTGTTAAATCTATCTTTCATAAAAAACCTCCTTACCAATTTGATAATAAATGTGCACTTGAAGTTTCCAATCTTGCTTTTGCACTTTTAAGATTATCTATTTCTCCCTGAGTCACTGTATCTACACGGAATTTTGAAATGTATCGCTGTAAATCAGATGAATCATTTTTTATCTGTTTTTTTTCGTTCTTATCAAG
>CAZESO010000266.1:0-3559 GCA_964515325.1 uncultured Roseburia sp.
TATATAAAAAATGATAAGGTTACCGAACTGAAAGAGTTAAGTGATTTAGATTGTTTCTTTACTGATTATTTAACACAAAAAGCATATGGATATGGTGAAAATGCAGTTTATGAAATTGATGGAAAAAAGAAAAAGAAACTGCAAGGTGAATATAAACAAATTAAATCTTATGATTTTGCATATTAGAATATCTTTATAATAAAATGCATCTCCGTGATATAGTATGGAGATGCATTTCTTATTTTAAAGATTATATTATATTTTTTTTATAAATAATGCACGAATTGCATTGAGAATTGCAATAATCATAACACCTACATCTGCAAAAATTGCAAGCCACATATTTGCAATACCTAATGCACCTAATATAAGACATATGGCTTTTACACCTATGGCAAAAGTAATATTCTGATATACAATTCGTATGCACTTGCGTGCAATTTTTATTGCTTTGACAATTTTTAATGGGTCATCATCCATAAGCACAATATCAGCGGCTTCTATTGCGGCATCAGACCCCATAGCGCCCATAGCAATACCAATATCTGCACGAGAAAGAACAGGTGCATCGTTAATTCCATCGCCAACAAAAACAAGTTTTGATTTAGAAGAACTATTATTTAATAATTCTTCAACTTTGCTTACTTTGTCACTTGGAAGAAGCTCTGCATAATATTTGTCTGTGTTTAAATCAGAAGCAACCTGTTTGGCAACTTCATTTGCATCGCCTGTGAGCATCACTGTTTGCTTTATTCCAATAGATTTCAAAGAAGAAACAGCTTCTTTGGAATTCTTTTTTACAATATCAGAAATAAGAATATGTCCGGCGTATCGTTTGTTGATTGCAATGTGTATTATTGTGCCGGTTTTATGGCAGTCATTATATTCAATTCCTAACTGTTTCATTAATTTGTTATTTCCAACAGCAACATTTAAATCGTCAACTTTAGCAATAACACCATGACCACTAATTTCTTTAATGTCAGAAACTCTGTTTCTGTCTAACTCTTTACCATAAGCCTTTTGTAAACTCTTGCTAATTGGGTGAGAAGAAGCACTTTCTGCAAGGGCTGCATATTCTATGAGTGTATTATTATCTAGTTCATTATGATGAATTTCTGTTACTTCAAAAACACCTTGAGTCAGTGTGCCGGTTTTATCAAAAACAATACAATCTGCCTGTGATAAGGTTTCCAAATAATTGGAACCTTTTATTAAAACACCTACATTGCTTGCGCCACCAATTCCTGCAAAAAAACTAAGTGGAATACTGATAACTAAGGCGCATGGACAACTTATTACAAGAAATGTTAATGCTCGATAAATCCATTCCGTCCAATCAGCCGACATATCAAGTAAAAACATACGAACCAAAGGAGGAAGTATAGCTAATGCAAGAGCGCTATAACATACAAATGGTGTGTAAACCTTTGCAAATTTCGAAATAAAATCTTCGGATTTTGATTTGCGGGAGCTTGCATTTTCTACAAGATCAAGGATTTTTGAAACTGTAGATTCGCCAAATTCCTTGGTTGTACGTATTTTTAATACACCTGTCATATTAATACATCCACTGGTTATCTCATCGCCTGTAGAAATATCTCTAGGAAGACTTTCACCGGTAAGAGCAGTAGTGTTAAGTGTTGATTGACCTTCTACAACAATACCATCTATAGGAACTTTTTCTCCAGGCTGAACAATTATTATAGAACCAATCTGTATTTCATCAGGATCAATCTGTTCAAGCTTGCCATCCTGTTCAATATTAGCATAATCAGGTCGTATATCCATTAATTCGCTAATATTTCTACGACTTTTGCCAACGGCATAGCTTTGGAATAATTCGCCTATCTGATAAAAAAGCATAACCGCAATAGCTTCTGTATAATCTCCGTCACCTGTAAGGGCGATTATAATAGCTCCAACAGTTGCAACTGCCATAAGAAAGTTTTCGTCAAATATTTGTCGATTATATATTCCAAGAGCAGCCTTTTTTAAAATATCATATCCTATAATAATGTATGGAATTAAATATAAGATAAATCTTAAATAACCTTTAACAGGTATAAAAGATAAAGCTATCATTAAAATTGTAGCAATAATTATACGGGTTAACATCTTTTTCTGCTTTCTATTCATAATAAAGCTCCTTTCATAAGGATTAATATATTAGAAATAAATTTCGCAATCACTTTCTACTTTTCTACAATTCTTGAGAACTGTTGGCATAACAGAATCAGGAGTAACACCGTCCTCAAATTCAATAGTCATTTTCAATGCCATAAAATTAACAGAAGCATCCTTGATACCAGGAGTATTCTTTGTGGCATCCTCCATCTTGTTAGCGCAATTTGCGCAATCTACGTCAATTTTGTAAGTTTTTTTCATAATAATGATCTCCTTTTTTAAAATAATAATTAAACAATTAAACAACTGTTTAATTGATTGTAACATCTAAATTTATTTTTGTCAATACTAATTCAATATTAATTTTTTCTTTTAGTATTGGCAAAAATATGATAGAATATTTATATTTAGAAGGAGGTAATTGTATGTCGGAAATTCATTTACCACATAACCATGGAGAGTTAAAAGGTAATATATTATCACATCTTCCAAAGGCAGAAGATTTTCAGGTAATACCAGATTTATTTCATCAGTTAAGTGATTGTAGCAGAATACGAATTTTCTGGTTACTTTGTCATGTGGAGGAATGTGTTATTAATTTGGCTGCAATGATGGAGATGACAAGTCCAGCGGTATCTCATCATCTTAAGCAGTTGAAGTCAGCAGGATTAATAGTTAGTAGAAGAGAAGGAAAAGAGGTTTATTATAAAGCTGCTGATACAAAACAGGTTGAAATATTGCACAATATGATTGAATTATTAGTGGATGTTGCTTGTCCGGAGGAGTGTTGTGTAAAGAACAAATCTAAATAAATTTGTTGTAGAATTAAGGAGTATGAAATGGAAGAAACAAAAGCACAAAAGGTATCAAAGGAAAAAAATAAAAAGTTGAATAGAAAAGTATTACATTTTATTATTGGTGGAGGAATTCTGTTAGCTGTTGTGATAGGGGCAATATTTGTAACAAAGAATATGCTTTCAAATGATAGAAAATCCGTAATATCAGTTTATGATGAGGTAAACGATGTGACAGCTATATATGTTAATGAAAAAAGAATAGCCATAGTTGAAGGTAATATTACATGGTTGCAAAGAAATATGAGTGACAGTGTTTACTATTTTCAAGGAGAAAAGCAATCAATATATTCCATTGAAGGTAAGAAAATTGATAATCTTGGAGAAGATTTGGAATTAATATATGTTGCAAGAAATGCAAATCGAGCATTAGTTATGGATGAGGATGGAGTGTTATATATTTATAATGGTAAGAATTTGGAGAAAATAACAGATAAACCGATTGATTTTGCCACACTTTCAGGTGATGGAAAAACATATTCTTATTTTAGTGAGGGAAATTCTTACTTTGGGAAAAAACCTGGTAAAGAAAAAAAAGTTGATGAATTTATTTTAAATCAATTAAAGAGTCACAAAGA
>CAZESO010000267.1:0-3554 GCA_964515325.1 uncultured Roseburia sp.
ATTCAACATTTAATTTTCATTATACAGACGGACGTATTGTATACTGGAATATAGAGGGAGAAAAATTATATGATGAATATCCTGATGAAAATGGAGAATATCCTCCATTTCCAACTGAATAAAATTTAATAACAACCACTCAATCACTTATAATGGCATAAATATAAAATAACCTCATGCAAAACACATGAGGTTATTTTATATATCAGCAAAACTATAAGCCGGGTTATGTCTTAGATGATCATCTATCTAGCTCTAGCGTCACCGCTAGAGTCAAGCGACCTACCTGAAACTGAGCGGGCAACTCTTAACGTTTCTATTCGGTCTTGCTTCGAGTGGGGTTTACATATGCCCTCGCTGTTACCAGAGAGGCGGTAGTCTCTTACACTGCCTTTCCACCATCACACCATTCTAATGAACAATGCTGTTTATTTCTGTTGCACTAGCCTTGGAGTCACCTCCACCAGACGTTATCTGGCACCCTGCCCTATGAAGCCCGGACTTTCCTCACCTGCACCCTTTCGTCTGCGCAGCCGCGATCATCTGTCTTACTGAATAATGTGTCAAAAATGACACCTTTGGTACTATATCATTATTAAATTTTATTGTCAAGCTACACTTTGAAGCAGCTTCCGCCAATAAATTCTCTTAACAAGGAATTCTTTGGAACCTCTTCACTACTTACACCAAGAAAGTAATCCAAGAACTTAATAAGTCTCTTAGCTTCAAGATAGCAAGGACTTTCCTGTGGAATACCAAACAGTAATGGCTCTGCATACTGTTTCAATATACTAAGCTCATATATAAGTGCTGAATTGAACATTGCATCAGCTTCTTCCTGATATGGGAATATATGGTTTTCCTCACCATTTCTTACCGACTTCCAACGCATAAGTGTTTCTTCTGCGTTTGTTCCTCTTGTTCTGGCATCTCTAACCATTCTTCTTATAAGTCTGCCATCTGTTGTCGGAATTCTATTATGTTCATCAACATTAAGCTGTGTAAGTGCACTTATGTAAATCTTAAACTTACTGCTCTTATCAAGAGAATACGAAAGCCTGTCATTAAGACAATGGATACCTTCAATAATAAGGATATCATCATCTTCCATCTTAAGAGTATTACCTTTGTATTCACGCATACCTGTAACAAAGTTATAAGTAGGCATTTTCACCACTTCACCATTCTTCAGAGCCGTCATATCCTTATTGAACTGTTCAACATCTAATGCCTCAAGAATTTCATAATTGTAATTACCCTCTTCATCTCTTGGAGAATTTTCTCTATTTACAAAATAATCATCAACTGCAATAGTATGTGGTCTAAGACCGCACACCTTTAACTGCACTGCAAGTCTGTGAGAGAATGATGTCTTACCTGAAGACGACGGCCCTGCTATCATTACAAATTTTACATTCTTTCTTTCTGCTATCTGATTAGCAATTTCAGCAATCTTCTTCTCCTGCAAAGCTTCCTGAATAAGCATAATGTCATTGATTCTGCCCTTTGAAATCTGCTCATTTAATGCGCCAACAGTATCAACTTCAAGCATTTTGCTCCATATTGAGGATTCCTTCAACACATTGAATACTTTGTGTTGCGGTTCAAATGGAGGAACCACGTTGGGTTCACTTCTTACCGGCAACTGCAACACAAAACCTTCATCATATGCATACAATTCAAAATATTTAAGATACCCTGTACTCGGAACCATATACCCATAGAAATAATCTTCGAAATGACTCATTCTGTACACATTCACTCTTGAACTTCTTCTGAAATTGAATAATTTAACCTTATCCTCCATTCCATGACGTTCAAACAAGTCAATAGCCTCTTTTGTACTGAGTGTTTCCTTATCAATAGAAATATCCTGCTTTACCAAATTTTCCATATGCTTTTTCACACTCATAATAAGCTCTTTTGTAACACTTTGATTACCTGCCAGCGTACAATAATAACCTTTACTAAGAGAGTACTGTACTGAAATCTTATCGATATTCTGCTGTCCACAAATATCATAGAATGCCTTCAGCATAAGAAGTGTTGCACTTCTTTTATAAGCTTCATTTCCGCAAGGACTTTCTGTTGTTAAAAATGTTATGACATTTCCTTCCGTAACCTCTTTGTAAAGTTCTGTCAGCTTTCCATTACACATTGCAAGAACTATATCATATTTAAATCCACCCTGATATTCCTTTGCAATATCAATAAGCCTTGTACCTCTTGAAAACTGTCTGTTTTCGCCTTCCACACAAATTTTTACCATTATACCACCTTCCTGTCCTTTGTATTTATATCCTCATAAGAGCCTCATCAACCAATACAAGCTCTTCTTGAATCTCTTTCATTCGTTCTTCCGCCTTTACAGAAGAATTCGTTTTTAAATTTTCTAATATTAATAAATATTTATCCTTCTCTCTTAACAAATATTCCTTTAATATTTCATTCTTTTCTTCTATTAAGATTTTTCCATACTTTAACTGAACTTCATCATATTCTTCCGGCTTTTCCTTTATTGCCTTAATTATAACATAATACTTTTCAGCATCTATAAGCATATCTTCCTGAATAATTTTATATCCACTATCTCCAAGATATCTTCTTACTTCTTCCCATTCAGAATGTGGTGATAATACCAATTCTTTTACAGTATCTAAAACTTTTCTTCCGCGCTGTAAAATATCTATTATAAGCGCACCACCCATTCCGGCAACAAGTACTGTATCAGCTTCATTTTCATATAATTTATCAAGACCATTAGATAATCTGGTTTCTATACTATCATGCAAGCCTTCCTCTGCTATATGTTCATCAGCTCTTTCCAATGGACCTTTATTTATATCCATTGCAAAAGCTCTTGGTATAATTCCATTTTTTACAAGATAAATTGGTATATATCCATGGTCTGTTCCTATGTCCGCCAGTATATTGCCTTCCGTTACAAAACTCGCAACTGCTTTTAATCTTTTTGATAGTTGCATTTTATCCGCCTTTCCTAATCGAGATATCCCTCTAATTTCTCTCTGCGGCTCTTCTGACGAAGCTTTCTTAAAGCTTTTGCTTCAATCTGACGTATTCTTTCTCTTGTAACACCAAATACTTGTCCAACTTCTTCAAGTGTTCTTTGTCTGCCGTCCTCAAGTCCATATCTCAATATAATAACCTTTTGTTCTCTATCATTTAATGAACCAAGCACATCTATAATCTGCTCTTTAAGCATTACATGCATCGCCGATTCAGATGGGGTCTTGGTATGATCATCCTGAATAAAATCACCTAAGTGACTATCATCTTCCTCACCTATTGGAGTTTCAAGTGACACCGGTTCCTGTGCAATCTTCACAATTTCTCTCACTCTTTCAATCGGCATTTCCATTTTAGCCGCAATCTCTTCCAATGTTGGCTCTCGACCAATCTCCTGCAATAAGCTCTTTGATGTTCTTGAGAACTTATTTATGGTTTCAACCATATGTACAGGAATTCTGATTGTTCTCGCCTGATCTGCTATAGCTCTTGTAATAGCCTGTCTTATCCACCATGTAGCATAAGTA